>CAYYLA010000235.1:0-5185 GCA_964441785.1 uncultured Candidatus Cloacimonadota bacterium
AGATGATGTAAAGATTTATTTCTGTGTACCATAAAATTTTACATCAGCACTGCTCTTAATATTTAGGACAGAGTTTTGGTTGAATCTCTCAACATAGGTTGTTGCTATATCCTTAATCTTGGATTCGGTTTCAATATTATCCAATGCTACTACCATCAGGATATTTGAAGGTTCATGATATGTCTTATCATCATCTTTCCAATATCCTTTTGCATCCATTATCGTAAATCCATCTTGGAAAGCAGGAACAATACTTTCCTCTAAAAAAGTGTCCCAATCTTCATCTGTTATTATCTGTTCTCCATTATCAAAACTGCGACCAAAGTACAATTCATAACGAGCCCATTTTGGTTGGTTTGAACAGGCAGAGAATATTACTAATATCAATAAGAAAAAAAACAATTTTCTCATATAAAACCTCATCAATAATCAAATATATTTTTCTGATTAATCGAAGATATGAGAAGGATTAAGTCAAACAAAAATTTATAAATCAGCATCAGGCATAAATATAAAATTGGACAATCTGTAAAAAATTAACTTGACTAATCAGTCAGCATTATTAAATTGTCACTTGAGGTTAATGGAAATGAGAAATAGAAAACGTGAAGCTTTATTAAAAGCGGGATTGAAATTATTTGTAGAAAATGGATTTCATGCAACTCCAACATCACAGATATCCAAGGTAGCAGGGGTTGCAACCGGAACATTGTTTAATCATTTTAAAACTAAAGAAGAGTTAATTAATGGTATATATCTCTATGCAAAAGATGAGATGGTAAAGAATGTTATGAGTGGAATTGATGAGGATGACACAATCCGTTCATCATCTTTTAGAATTTGGAGAAAGTACATAGAGTGGGGTGTTAAAAATCCTTTTATGATAAGGTTCTTTATGATGTTTACAAATTCTCCTTATATCCTGGGGATAACAAGAGAAGAGGCTTTAAAGGGATATCAGACTGCTATAGATATGATGATAAAAGGTCAAAAAATGGAAATAATCAGTGATCTGGATCTGGAATTATTGTGCGGGATCCTGGTGAGTTCAATGAATACAGCTGTTATGTATTTAGTTGAACATCCAGACAAAGCTGAGAGTGAAGAATTCATTCAACAAACGTTGAATTTACTTTGGAATATTGTTAAGTTATAAGTTAACTGCATTGGGACAAATTTGCCCCGATGTTTTTTTTTAAACTTATAGATGAGTGATTAGTCAGTATAAAAAAATAAAATTGATATAAATGGAGGAGAAAATGGAAAAGAGAGTTGCAATAATTACTGGGGCAAGTTCTGGAATTGGTGAATCCGCAGCATTACAATTAAAACGGCATGGATTCAAAGTATACGGTGTAGCTAGAAGAATTGATAAAATGAAAGATTTAGAAAAAAAGGGAATATCGACACATCAATTGGATATTACGGATGAACAATCTGTGCAGAGGTGTGTTGATGATATTATCAAAGAAGAAGGAAGAATCGATGTGTTGGTAAACAACGCAGGTTATGGTTCATATGGAGCTGTTGAAGATGTATCGATGGACGAAGCAAGAAGACAATTTGAGGTAAATATTTTTGGTCTTGCCAGACTTACCCAGTTAGTACTTCCACATATGAGAAAAAACAAATTTGGGAAGATTGTAAATATTACCTCAATGGGTGGCAAAATCTATACCCCATTTGGTGCATGGTATCATGCAACCAAACACGCTCTTGAAGGTTGGAGTGATTGTCTTAGAATCGAAGTTAAACCTTTTGGAATTGATGTAGTAGTTGTTGAACCAGGTGGGATTCATACACCTTGGGGAACAATAGCGGCTGATAACTTAAGAAAGACTTCTGGTAAAGGTGCTTATGCTGCGATAGCCAATAAAGCAGCTGATTCAACAGAGAAGATGTATACATCTGGTAAACTTACAAAACCAGTTGAGATTGGCAGGATTATCCTCAAAGCTGTAACAGCTAAAAATCCTAAAACCAGATATGTAAAAGGCTCATTTGCAAAACCAATGATGTTTATCCGTAAATGGTTTGGTGATAAAGTCTTTGATGCAATGCTGAAGAGCCAGATGTAGGATGGTTAAATCGTTTGAACAGGTGAGAAGTGTTCTGCCAAAAGCGAGAAGCGCGTTGCAGGAAATGAAGAAAAAGCCTGATTGAAATGGTTGAATTGGCTTGCTCTGCTTGGGTAATTCTTTCGCTAGCGCTCATGGAATTCATAGTTGGGATTTCTTGAAGAGCTTAAGAAATGATCACTTCACCCTTCTCAAATATTCGTTAATTGTACTTCCATAAATTCCTCTAAAAATTACCCGTAATAATCACTATCTACTATTACGGTTGACGGTTGACCCGTCTACATTTCCTGCCCTCATTGTCTTTACTATTTCAATAAGATACATTTTTCGGAGGAGTGGAATATTCCGTTAACTGATAGATTATAAAAATAAATTCCTGAACTGAGAGGTTTGTTGGAATCATCACATCCATTCCACAACTGTTCATGATAACCTGCTTTTACTCTTTCATTAATCAGTGATCTCACTTTTTGTCCTTTTAGGTTATAAATTGAGATTTTTGTTTGGGAATCTTCCGCTAGAGTAAAAGCTATCGCTGTTGATGAACTACGCTCACCAGCTGAAATGTTAAATGGATTTGGATAATTACCAATGAGTTTTGTTTCATAAATTACGATATCATCCGTTACATCCGTGGGGTTTACAAGTATGTAGTCTTCTACAGTTTTCGTGTGGCAGGATAAATTGTTACCGACAGTTAACGATACAGTATAAAGTCCAGCCTCATTAAATGTGCAGGTTGGATTCTGCATATAAGAGTCTGTTGTTCCATTATTATCAAAATCCCAATGCCAGTAGGTTGGATAACCATTAGAATGGTCAGTGAAATTTACAGTAAGTGGTGTATTGCCCTCAGTTATATCAGCAGTAAAAATTGCCTGAATCTTATTATAATCTGGTTCTAAACCGACTAAGACAGAATTCTCTTCCGAGAAGATATAGGGTGAATCAATATCATAATAACCATCACCTCCACCACCCCAGCTTAATCTGAAATGGAATTCATTAGCGCTGTTATAACCATCGCATAAGAACCAGTGTCCGCTGCCTTCTGGACTTTCTCCAACTACAAGAATGGGTCTGCCATGAGATAACTCATTCTTAAATAGAACAATCCACTCATCTCTGGTAAAGTTATTTCGATCAGCTCGCTGAGCTGTATCTTTATAGTTGAAATAGGTCGTTAAACCATCAATCCACATATCAACATTTGCGCCCCATACATTTACGTCATTTACACAGGTTGCAACATGGTAAGTCAATGTTGCAGTTGCACTATAAACACTTTCGGGATCGTTATCAAACAACTCATAGGGCATATCATCCCACTGATATATAGTATTGCCAAAATCTGCTGAATATTCACAACCATAAACATCTGTAAACGAGAAGGATCCACTACCCTGAATTGGGTATTCCCAGTAGTGTAAAAGTCGTGAAACAGCAGTAGGACCACAACTGCAGGCTACATGACCATTGACGATTGAATGATTATGATTTTCATTATCACATAGTGGGTAATAGGCATTATATGGCCAGTGATGGGTTCGCCAATTATCCGATATAAGGGGTGCAACTGCATCGGGAAGGACGCTGATATAATTCTCTTTTAATTCTATATCGGTTTCTGTGGAATCTGATACGGTTAATTTAACCGAGTATAATCCTGGTTCACTATAAACGTGAGTTGGATTTTGTTGATATGAGTCTATGATTCCATCATTATCAAAATCCCATTGCCACTCTATGATATCTCCCACTGATGAATCAATAAAATTAGTTATTAATGGGTTTTCTCCGGCAATTGTATCTGCCCAGAAATTTGCTGTCAACGTACTATCTACTTCACGATTATTAATGCTGATCCTCAACTCATCAAGCATACCATTCAACTCATAGCCTATAATAATATCATTGTTACCTGTAGTAGGGTTGGGAAAATCCATTGTAGTAATACTTTCATGAAATATCATATCATAATTTTCGTCGCGTAAAATTAGTAATAGATAATTATCTATATAATCCAAAATAAAAGAAACATGATACCATTGACCAATTTCAAAAGTATTTTCAGGTGTATTTATCTGATGCCTTTCCCCATAACAATCGTAATATCGCGCTTCCATGTGGCCATCAGATTCAATATGAATATTATAATTGGATGTACCTTCATCATAACCCTCTTTATCAATTAGAGTTGCTGTATAAGAATTCAAATTGAACCACATCTCAATAGTCCAGACATAGAGGCTTAAATGTTCTGTGTAAGGGATATATATATGAGAATTACCATCCAACATTAAACATTCATTGAATTCCGGGGAGTGACTATCGACATAGGAATATCCATCTCCATCATACAACGCATCTTCAGATTGATCTGAACAGTTTTCCAGATTTCCATCAAAATGAAGTAATGCTTTGGTATAAATATCATCGGTGAAGGGACCACCATTTCGAAAACCATCTTTAAAGGACCCTGCATAAATGTTTGAGATGATAAGAGTAAACATAAAGAACATGCAATAAATTAGTTTCTTTTCCATTAATCCTCCCATTGGATATGTAAATCTTCTATCAATTAAGAAAAACATTGTCAGATAACAAGATGAAAAAAAATCATTTAACTTTTATTATGATATTTAAGTAAAACTATTTGATTAAAAATATTAATATTAGTCAATATTAAAATATTATTGCTGTCCATAATCCTTTTAACCAATTATATCCTGCATACATTATTGTTGTATAAATCTCTTTCATACACAGAAAATGTTAAGATAAATAAAGTACTAGTATTACAATCTTTACTATTAAAAGAAGATATAGAACTAAACGCAGTGCTGTTATTAAACAGGTATTCTATATGAGTATTTCTAAACAACGATCTTCTTGACAGTATGTAATTTAATTTTAGAATTAACAATAGTAAATTAAGTATGGTCTGTATGTTGGTTGGATATTATCCAAATGATTATAATGGAGAAGTAATCAGAAAGTTCTAATCAACAAATATAATTATACAGGATTAAATTATACTACAGATTATTACTTCTCAAAGAAGTTTTTAAGCTTCTTATCGTAATAAGGTGGAATTATGGAAC
>CAYYLA010000236.1:0-5167 GCA_964441785.1 uncultured Candidatus Cloacimonadota bacterium
TAATCTATGGTCAGATGAGATAATTGTAGTTATATCTAACTGGCCTCCATGGAAGATCATCACTGAAAATCCTGAAACCGATACAATTGAATTCAGTGGTATTGACGTTGATATTCTTGATGCTATTTCGGAACGTACTGATCTTAGATTCAGCTATATCACTGCACCCTGGAAAAGAGCAATTGAATTATTTAAGAAAGGTGAAGTTGATTTAATCTCAAATTTCAGCAAAAATAGTGAAAGAGAGAAATTTAGTATATATATATATCCGACCTATCATAAACAAAGAGTTGCATTTTACACTGATTTTGAGAGTAATCTCTTAATCCGAGAATATGCAGACTTGGCAAATCGCCGTATTGGAGTAATATCAGGTTCTGCTTATTTTGACCAATTTGATTATGATGAATCCTTGCGGAAGGAGCAAGTTCTACGAGAAGATCAACTGATACGAATGCTTGTTGAAGGACGTATCGATGTTGCCATAGGATGGGAAATCCCCTTCGAGTATTCCCTTGAACGTTTCAATAGAAAAAATCGCATTGTTAAATCACCTTTCTATCCACTTGATGAACTTCCAACAGAAAAAGTTGAAGCCTTAAGTTCACACTTTGCCTTTTCAAAAAAGACTAAAATGTTAAGACATAAGAAGATGTTTGAAGAAACACTCAAAACCCTCTTAGATGACGGAACAGTAGATGAGATTATAATGAGAAATCTATCCTCAGTTGAGTGATGCAATGATAATCATGAAAATTAAAGAAAGTATAAGAGCTAGATTCCTAATCAGGATTATCCCAACAATTCTGGTAATATTGATAATTTTCTCAGTAGTGATCATAAATTATTATTTAACAGATGTTAATCACCAAAAAATGCAAAATCTGGAAAAAAACAATCAGTTAATGAAAGTTAATATAAGTAATGCAATATGGCAATTTGACTACGACTATGTAGAAAATTATCTTAATACTTTGCAAAATTATGAGAATTTTATTTTTATAAATATAATTTCTGAAAATGAAGTCATTTTCCGATTTAAGGATGAAAACTTTATAAATTACAAATTTCAGGATTTTTCTGAATCAAAGAGATTTATAACCAATGAAATACAATTGGAACATAATGGTTATAGCCTTGGCTTAATGCAGGTAGTAGTAAAAAAAGAGGAAATAAATTCAACCGTTAAATCCATAATTCTATCAATGATCCTTCTATTGACATTAATCATAATCGGAATTACAATAGTTATAATATTAAGTTCATCGCAATTGATTTTTAAACCTTTGAATAAACTTGGAGGTATTGTATCCAAAGTATCTACAGGCAATTTAAATGTCTCTTCTGACTTAAAAGGTGAAGATGAGATTGGAAAATTAGCGCAGAATTTCAATGATATGATAAAAAACTTGAGAAATATTACCATATCCAGAGACGCTCTTAACGAAGAAATTTTTAAACGGAAAGAGATTGAAACAGAGTTAAAAAACAGAAATTACTATATAGAAACGCTATTGATGAATTTGCCAGTTGGAATTATCCTTTCAACTCTTGATAAAGGAAAAATCCTATATACCAACAAAAAATTTTATGAGATACATGGCTATGATGGAGAAGATTTGAAATCAATTTCGCACCTGAAGGAACTATTTTTTCCTAAGAATAAGGCTGGAAATGATTATTTTAGCAATGTACAGAAAACTGATGGAATTGCTGAGAAGTTATTCTGGAAAGATTTGAATGTAACCACACAAGATGGCCAAGAAATTTTTACTACAGTTCATATCATACCCCTTCCAGATCAGAATCTACTGATATCTACTGTTCAAGATACTACTAAGAGAAAGTTGGCAGAAGATAAGGTAAGCCTTTATCAAGAGAAATTGGAAAACATGATCAATGAACGAACAAAAGACCTGAAAGAGAAAACCTTGAATTACGAAAATTCACAACTTGCCCTTTCTTATTTGATGGAAGACTCTATAGAGACAAGTAACAAACTCAAACTTGCCAATATACAACTTGAAGCTGCAAACAAAGAATTGGAATCCTTCTCTTATTCAATATCTCATGATTTACGTGCTCCTTTGAGAGCTATTTCGGGATTCAGTTCTATCCTTGAAGAAGATTATATTAATCTAATCGATGAAAAAGGAAAAGAGTATTTGCAAATAATAAAGAATAATACCGAGATGATGGGTAGATTGATTAATGAATTACTTGATTTCTCCAGGTTAAGCAAAAAAGATATAAGAAAATCTTCAATAGATATGAACAAACTTGTACAAAGCATTATTGAAGATGAGCCGATCTATAAAGACAATCAGAAAATCGACTACAATATCAGTAATTTACTGCCGGCAGAAGGAGATCCAACCATGATAAACCAAGTATTAACCAATTTGATTTCCAATGCAATAAAATATTCATCAACCAAGGAAGAGTCGAAGATTTCCATAACCTCTGAAACAATGGACGATAACATTATTTATAAAATTTCTGATAATGGCGTTGGATTTGAAATGAAATACAGCAAAAAAATATTTGGTGTATTCCAAAGACTCCATGCTGCAAATGAGTTTGAAGGAACCGGAGTTGGGTTGGCAATTGCACAACGCATTATCCACAAGCATGGTGGTAAAATATGGGTAGAATCAGAAGAACATATTGGATCAACCTTTTATTTTACTTTACCTGCATCAAAAATTGATTAGCTTATAAGTAATTAATGGAGATTATATGAATATTAAGAAAGCTGAAATTCTTCTGGTAGAAGATAATCCAGATGATCTTATGCTTGCAAAAAGAGCGTTAGAAAAAAACCAGTTATCCAATAAGGTACATATTGTAAATAATGGTGAAGAAGCATTGGATTTTCTTTTTAGCAGAAATGACTATTTCGAAAAATCAAATATAAATAATCTAAGGTTAATTCTTCTAGATTTGAAACTCCCAAAAGTTGATGGATTTGAGGTATTATCGGAACTTAAAAAAAATGATAAAACTAAAAATATACCTGTAGTAATAATGACATCATCCAAACAAGAGTCAGATATTCTGCAAGGTTATCAGCTTGGAGCTAACAGTTACATTATCAAACCGCTGGAATATGATTGTTTTATAAAGACAATAGGTGATATTGGTGCTTACTGGCTATTATATAACAAGCTCCCGGAATTATAAATGATGGAGTAAACAATGGATAAAACATTAAAGATTTTATTTCTTGAAGATCGAGTAGAAGATTTAATATTGATACAAAGAGAGATACGAAAAGAGTTCAATTTTGACCCTTTAAATTCCAGTGATAGAGGCTCTTATAAACATTTGTTACAAACCACTACACCGGACATCATCTTATCTGATTATACCTTACCGGAATTGGATGGAATTGAAGCGATAGAATTGGCGAAAAAGTATCATCCTGATGTACCAATCATAATAGTTACCGGTTCTCTGAATGAAGAAACAGCAGTAAAATGTATGAAGCATGGTGCCTGGGATTATGTTTTAAAAAGCAGATTGTTACAATTAAATCAAGCGATTTTAAGAACACTCAATAGCAAAGAGGAAAAACAGAAGAGAAAAGATGCAGAGTTACGACTTAAAGAGAACCAGCAGCAGTTAAATAATTTGATAAGCAATCTTGCGGGTATTGTATATCGATGTGATAATAATAGAAAATGGACAATGGAGTTCCTTTCTGGAGCATGTGAAAAGATCACTGGTTACAAACCAGAAGATATTTTGCATGACAATAAATTATCCTATAGTGAGCTGATACATCAAGATGACAGAGATCGAATTTGGGATATAATAGAAGACTCCATAAATAACAAACAACATTTCATGATAGAATATAGAATTATTCGAAAAGATGGTTCTATTGGTTGGGTATGGGAGCAAGGATTAGGCATACGTGATGAATCTGATAGATTAATAGCATTAGAAGGTTTTATCACAGATATCACCTTACGAAAAAGAGCTGAAACAGGGCTAAAAGAGAGTGAAAAAAAATACAAAGAGCAAAGTATTCTCCTTGATGGTATTTTCAATAACATCCCTGATATCCTGGGTATCCAGGGTAAAGATCACAATGTTATACGTTATAATAAAGCTGGTTATGATTTTCTTAATATAGATAAAGATAAAGTTGTGGGTAAAAAATGTCATGAACTTATTGGGTTGAAGGATATCTGTCCTGATTGTGCAACTCAAGAGTGTTATGAAACCAAAAAACCAGCACAGGTAGAGAAATATCTACCAGAATCAGGTCGATGGTTTGATGCAAGATCATATCCAATATTGGATGAGAATGGTAATATCAAACAGGTTGTAGAACATTTGAGAGATATCACCGAGAAAAAACGGAGAGAAGATCAGATAAGAACGGATTTAGAAGAGAAGAAAACACTTTTGCAAGAATTATATCACCGAACAAAAAACAATATGCAGGTCATTTCTTCAATTTTATCTTTGAAAGCGAATAAGACAGATAATTTAGAACTCAAAGAAGCCTTTAAAGATATAAATAACAAAATTAAATCTATGGCACTGGTTCATCAGAAATTGTATCAATCCAAAGATCTCTCAAGAGTCGATTTGAGCAATTACGTTAATGATCTAGTTAATGTTCTTATCGTAAGTAATGATGTTGAGCCGGGATCGATAAAGATGCAGATGAAACTCGAGGAAGTGAAGGTACTCATCGATTCTGCTATCCCACTTGGTTTGATTCTCAGCGAGATTATCAGCAATATATTTAAACATGCCTTTAACGAGATGTCTAAAGGCACTATTACCATAAATCTATTAAAAGCAGAAAATGATCACATTATTATTGATATATCTGATAATGGGAAAGGTATCCCGGATGATATGATTCTTGAGAATTCAACTTCTATGGGGATGCAGACAATATTTACTTTGATAAATCATCAACTTAAAGGATTAGTAAATTATAAAAACGATAATGGCCTTCACTGGCATATTGATTTTGCAGATAATTTACATAAAGTTAGGGTGTAAAGCGGTTGACGGTTGACTGTTGACGGTTAACCCCCCTTCGTTAAAACTACGGTGGACAAGCGGTTGACCAAAGGATTGCCACTAAGACACCAGGCTCCGTAAGACTACGCCCCGGCAGGCCAAGGCACTAAAAGACACA
>CAYYLA010000237.1:0-5090 GCA_964441785.1 uncultured Candidatus Cloacimonadota bacterium
CTGTTATTGTTAAATCTGTTAACAGAATTTTCTATCGTTCATCAGTAAATCAAGGACTTCCAATTATTGTTATGCCAGAAGTTGTTGATGCATATCAACAAGGTGATAAGGTTGATGTAAGCCTTGAAAATGGATTGATCAAAATCAATGATAAAGAGTTCAAATTTGCTCCATTACCAAAAGAACTAATGGCAATCTTTGCTGCTAAAGGTTTGGTTAACTGGATTAAAGAGAACTAGTTAAATATTGATTATAAGGGCTGTTGCCAACAATAGCTTATTCTATGAAAAACAAACCCGACTCGAGTTAACCCGAGTCGGGTTTGTTATTTTGCATGCTCATACTATTTACGTGAAAAACAAAAATTCTTGACTGGGAAAAGAAAACGTAAAAATATTGTTCGTAAATAGCGAACGATTGTTCGGAGAAAGCGTACAATTGTTCGGAAAAAACGAACAATGGTGAGTGATGGAAATTTTATCAGAAGTCCTTTCGTCTAGACGGCGAGCCCAAATTTTTAATTTACTATTTGGTTTAGAGCAGAATGAGTATTATGTAAGAGATATACAGCGAAAAACAAGTTTAGCTGTTTCTACTATTTCCCAAGAAATGAAAAATTTATTAACCCTGGGGCTTATTTTGAAAAGAATAAGTGGTAATAGGACATATTATAAAGCTAATAAAGAACATTTTCTTTATAAGACAATTAATGAACTAGTTATTAAAACAATAGGTTTAACCGATTTGCTAAAGAGAGATTTGGATATGGATAATATTAAATTTGCGTTTATTTTTGGTTCCGTAGCCACAGGAAAGTTTAATAATCAAAGCGACATCGACCTATTCGTAATTGGTGATGTTGGCTTAAAGGAGATAAGTCGAGCGCTAAGGAAATCTAGAACAGAACTTGACAGAGAAATAAATACTAATGTAATGACAGAAGATGAATACTCACTAAGAAAGAAAGAAAATGATCATTTTATTTCTGCGATAGAAGCAGGAGAAAAAATTCTGTTTATTGGAAACGAAGATGACTTTACAAAATTGGGCGAATAATAATTGGTTACGTGAGCATACTACAAGCATTCAGGAAATTTCTCAATTGATGGGGATTGTAGAGAGGGATATTAAAGATTCTCAACAGAGTGGTATATCAAACGATTGGAAATTTGGAATAGCATACAATGCTGCTCTTAAATTATGCACAATTATTTTATATGCTGAAGGTTACAAACCAGAGAAAAGTCTGGCACATTTTCGAACAATACAAGCTATTCCCTTAATACTTGGAAAAGATAAACAAGATGATGCAGATTATCTTGATAGCTGTAGAGTAAAGAGAAACACTATAGAATACGATTATGCAGGTGGTGTTACCGCAAGTAATGCTAAAGAGTTAGTAACCCATGTGATAGGCTTTAAGAAAGAAATTGAAATCTGGATGCAAGAGAATCA
Organism: uncultured Candidatus Cloacimonadota bacterium; assembly: GCA_964441785.1. Classification (GTDB taxonomy): domain Bacteria; phylum Cloacimonadota; class Cloacimonadia; order Cloacimonadales; family TCS61; genus CAYYLA01. Next base: position 1,456 of record CAYYLA010000237.1, read on the forward strand.
TCCAGAATTTGTTTTATAGTTTAATACTCTTCTCCCACCTCAATCTCAACAGAAAAATATCCTTCCCATCTCTAACTATTCGATGCTGAAAATTACTATCATCTATTTGATTAGTCAGGATTGATATCTCATCGCCAAACCTGGCTTCGGCAATGAACTGCTGCTCTATCTCAACAAGAGTATTGTTTCTGTAAAAATCTATATTATAACCATTTAAGCACCATTGAGGATATAGCGAATTATTCACATGATTATTAATATCTATATCAAACATATGAACTGCTTGAATATGTGATATTTGAGCATCACTTTCAGAAATCATCTTAGTTTTGATAATTTCCGGAAACAGCATTGGTTGAGAATTATCAAAGAACTCATTATAATACTTGGATGTACGTACTGGTCGACGAGTTTTAGTATTAATAACTAACCACGAGGTAGACACCTGTCCAATTAATTTATCATCAACAAAGAGCTCAAATTCTCTGAAGCAGAACAATTTATCAGCTTGGGAAGGCCAGGTTTTAATGGTTAATGTATCACCCCACAAAGGCCAGGAATCCATTTTGATATACTGCTTGAAAAGTACCCAGGCCATGTCCTTCTTAACTAATTCTTTGTATCCGATCTGCATCTCTTCTGAGTTTAACCAGGCGGTTTCCTGTAAGAAACGGGTTAAAACAGGGAGACTGAGATTTCCCTTCAAATCGGTATCGTAGGAGTGAATTTTGTAATGATCTATACGTTCTAATTTCATGTAAAACCTCTATAAAACTAAATCAATTTTGGGCAATGATCTGTCAATGGACATAATTCACATCTGGGATTGGTAAGGCAATACTCTTTTGCAAAATTAACAATGCACCCATGGTAATTCCCATAAATATTGTGATCTACTTCTATCATATTTTCTATTTTACTACGTAAAGCCTCATACGCTTTGGGCACACCAAACCCGAGTCGGGTTAAAACTCGTCGTGTGTAGGCATCGATGACGAAGAATGGTTTGTTAAAAGCATAAAGTAGGATAGAATCTGCTGTTTCAGGTCCGATTCCTTTTAGCGATAATAGTTCTCTGTGTAGCGTTTCGTCATCAGATTTTTTTACCTCTTCTACATTATAATCGAATTGTGCAAACCAGGTGGTTAAGTTCTTCAGGGTTTTTGCCTTCTGATTATAATATCCACAAGGCTTGATTATCTCAGCAAGCTTATCATGAGGTAGATTCTCAATAAAATGGGGGGAAAGTTGATCATCAAAATTCCGGAGTGCTTTTTCTACATTGACCCAGGTTGTATTTTGCGTAAGAACTGCACCAATCATTATCTCAAAGGGTGAATCTCCAGGCCACCAATGATTAACATTATAATGATCTTGAAGTATTTTCAGGATATGATTTAATCTCTCCAGCTCAAGCAGATATTGTTTGCAATCTGTTCCGTAGGCGTATCCTGCCAAAGTCCCGTTGCTGGCAATTACTCGATGACAGGGGATAATTATTGGTAGCGGATTTTTGCCATTGGCTGATCCTACAGCTCGCGATGCTTTACTATTATCAATAGCTGACGCTAGTTCTTTGTAAGAGATGGTTGTTCCATAAGGAATTTTTTGAAGTTTCTTCCAGACTTTTTTTTGAAATGTTGTACCCTTAGGATTCAATTGAAGATCAAAAGATTTTCGTTCGCCTTCTAAATATTGGATAATCTGATTTTTTGCTTCAAGTAGCGAGGTTGAATGAAAAATCCAATCTGATGGGATCTCCGGTAAGGGTCTCTCTTTAAATCCAAAAATAAGGTTGGATAACCTACCCTTATCTCCGGCAATAACAATATCAAAATCTTTATATTGAAACCTATTATATTGCATAATTATCTCCATAACACTGATTGACTCACTTGAAGAAAATGCACCAAAATGTAAAGTTAATTTCCAACCCGACTCGGGTTGACTCGGAAATCTTGGCATTTACCATTGAGCATTGACTCGTGACGGTTGCAATATTACCAAGATTATGTTTAGATCCAGGCAATTCTATTCAGCTCTTTAACTTAATTCTTCAATATCTCAAGATAATCAGAAAACAAAGAATACCCTGACTTTGTTACAATGTTTGTCACAAAATACCCTGACTTTGTTACAATGTTTGTCACAAAATACCCTGACTTTGTTACAAAACACGATAAAATAAATTGACAATATCTTGAAATAGATGAGGTTAGGGTTTGTTGGAGGTTTTATGTTTTATAGAGAAGCAATAGAGCATTTAAATTCTTGGGCGAAGAAAGAGAAAAGAAAGCCCTTAATTGTTCGAGGTGCAAGGCAAGTAGGTAAAACAACATTAGTGAAAATGTTTGCAGAATCATTTGATTATTTTGTTTATCTTGATCTTGAAGACTACAATGATAGAAGGGTCTTTGAAGTGAACAATACTATAGAGGAAGTTATCAACGCGATTAGTTTACTAAAAAATAAACCTATTATAGAAGGTCAGACATTAGTATTTATTGATGAAATTCAAAACTCAATTGATGCGATTAACATACTGAAGTTTTTTTCAGAGAAATACAGTGAACTACATGTTGTTGCTGCCGGATCATTATTAGAAACAGCTTTGGCAAAAGAGACATTTAGTTTTCCAGTAGGAAGAGTGGAATACCTATTTTTACGTATAGTTAGTTTCAGAGAGTTTTTAATAGCAAAGAACAGAGTAAATTTATTGAAGGAATTAGAGGCCTTCCCGCAATCATCATACTCACATGAGCTGTTACTTCAAGAGTTTCACGAGTATGCTATGTTGGGAGGATTACCTGAAGTTATAAAAACCTGGGTTGAGTCAAAGGATCTGATCAAAGTAAAAAGCGTTATGAGAAATCTTCTAACTTCATACCTGGAGGATGTTATAAAATATGCAAGGAACAGTAACTTAAGAAAAATTATAAGGCATGTTATTGATAGTTCAATGTTTAAGATATCCAATAGAATCACCTTCCAGAATTTTGGTGAATCTAACTATAGATCACGAGAAGTGAGTGAAGCATTTATGGCACTACAACAGGCTATGTTAATCAATCTAATCTATCCAACTACTTGTACAGAGATTCCATTTTTACCAAATAGAAGGAAAAAACCAAAACTTCAATTCATTGATACTGGACTTGTAAATTATAAAGCCGGAATAATTGATCAGTACATTGGACTAAAAGATCTTCAGTCAGTTTATAAAGGTAAGATAGTTGAACATCTTGTAGGTCAAGAGTTGGAGCATGTATTGTATTCGAATCAGAAGTTACTATTTTGGGTTCGTGAGAAAAAACAATCACAAGCAGAGGTAGATTTTCTGATATTGCATAAAGGAATTCCTGTTCCCATAGAAGTGAAGTCTGGAAGTGCAGGCAAGTTGAGATCTCTTCATCAATTTGTAAGGGAATCAAATGTAAAAATTGCCTTAAGATTTTGTTCATCTCAATTTAAGGAAGAATTCGTTGAAACAAAAGATGTAAAATTCAGGTTGCTTAATCTACCTTATTATTCAGCAGGAGAGGTTTTTAATATATTGGATAGATATATTAAGGCATGAAAAAAATAACCCGACTCGGGTTATCCCGAGTCGGGTTATTAGGCAATGCATTTTTAGT
>CAYYLA010000238.1:0-5056 GCA_964441785.1 uncultured Candidatus Cloacimonadota bacterium
AACAGATGTTTGAGGTTGCTTTATCGCGTCTGATATGTTGTTCTCTTGCCTGGAGTGTTAAAGCGTAAGCTTTATTACCTCTGGAATCTTTAGTAGCTCCAACGATTCTGCCTGGCATTTTTCTTGCCAATTTGAGATTGGAAGCAAAGAAGCCAAAGAGAGGTCCTCCAAAATTCTGGGGATTTCCCAGTGCCTGCCCTTCTCCAACTACGATGTCGGCTTTATATTCTGCCGGACAGTTGATTAAGGGAAGAGAGATTGGATCAACAACAGCGATGAAAAGTGCTTTTTTTGAACTGTGAGCAATTGTTTCTGAAGCAAACATATCTTCAAGATTACCAAAGAAATTAGGTGTTTGGATGACTACACCTGCTGTTTCATCGTCAATCATCTCTTGTAATGTATCAATTTTTGTTAATCCATTTTCCGATGGGATATATTTGATTTCTACCCCTATACCTTCGGTATAAGTTTTGATAACTTTTCTATATAAGGGATTTATAGTATCCGTAATTAGAACTTTGTTTTTCCTGGTATGTCTTACGGCCATTAATACAGCTTCTGCAGTTGCCGAAGCACCATCATACATACTTGCATTTGATATTTCCATTCCCGTTAACTGACAAATCATTGTCTGAAATTCGTATATATATTGTAATGTTCCCTGGCTTACCTCTGCCTGGTAGGGTGTGTAAGCGGTATGGAATTCCGGGCGTAAGAGAATATGGTCAACTGCAGCAGGTATATAATGGTCATAAATACCTCCGCCTAAATATGCATTAGCTTTTCCTGTGTGTTTATTGAGATCTGCCATTCTGGATATTCTACGGGAAATCTCTAATTCCGATGCCGGATCATCAATACAACATTTTTCCTCAAGTATGAATTGCTGAGGAATATTCTTGATCAAATCTTTAAAACTTGATACACCAATGTCAGCAAGCATTTCCTGCCGCTCTTTATCTGTATTAGAAATAAAAGGCATAGCTCACTCCTTTTCTGTTTATTTTGCAAATCACCTAAATTATTTCTTTTTTATCTGTCAAATGAAAGGTAATAATATTTTAATTTACTGCAACATATATAATTGAGGTTGATAATTAAATTATTTAGAACGAATGAATTTTATTAATGATTACAGAGAAAAACGATGACTTTGGAGCTACTAAAATGATCTAATACCAGTGATTATCGTCAATAATCCCATCAAGAAAATCAATAAAAGTGTGAATTTTCTGAAGCGGTGTTCAGAAATTTTATGAGATAAAATATTGCCCACTATAACACCGGCAAACATCGGTATGAAATATATGACACCCCGGTTAATAACATCTGAAGTTATCATTCTGTTTATTAGATAGGTTATCACTGTTATAATATTTAATATCAAAAAATAAAAAGCCAGATTAACTCGAAAATTATGCTTTCTTCTTTTTTGATTTGTAAATAGAATTATAATGGGTGGTCCGCTCATGGAAATGCTGCCACCAAGAATCCCACTAAAAAAACCTGCTGCCAGATAACCAATCCGAGATTCGTGCTTTATTTTGATTTTATCCAACAATTGATATACGACGAATCCAATCAAAATAAAACCAATCAAAATCTGGAGATTACTTTTCGGTAAATTTTTTAACAAATATGTACCAATAGGAACCCCAATAATTGTTAAAGGAAACAGATATATTAGGCTCTTTATATCAATCTCTTTATAGGCAGAAATGATTACCGAGCAGTTAATTACGATTGAATAAAGGATTAGAATCGGAACAAATAATTCAGGATGAAGCACAAGCGATAGAAGCGGAACAGAAAGCAGAGAGAATCCGAATCCCGTCATCCCTTGAAGAGTGGCCGAGAAGAAAAAAATGATGCTGATAATTATCAGGTTCTCATACATAGCTAATCTCCTTTTGGCAGGATAGGTTCATTTCAGGGGTTCGTTTAGTCAAGAAGATTGAAAACATCACTCGGAAGTTGTTTAATTATATTGATAAACCACTACACAGGATTCTTGACACAAATCCAACAACAAAAAAAATACCATTTATGAAAAATAGGATATCTGTATACATCGTCTTGTTGCTTCTTCTGGTAACAACGAATATCTTAATTGCAGAAGAAATAGTTGGAGCCATTACTGATTCTTTAGCTGTAGTTGATACACTAAAACAAGAATCTGTAAGCTTCGATTCATTATTCTACAATGCAGACAGCGTGTATACTGATATTGAAAATAATCAAATAACTCTTCTGGATGAAGCACTGATAGAGTATCAGACGTCTCGCATAAAATCTGATACAATGACGGTTTTTCTGGATAAACAATTAGCTTATTCACTGGGAAAATCCTGGCTTCAAGATAGAGATCAATTACTTATGGGTGAGGATATCTTCTTTCAGTTTGAAAAGAAATTAGGCTTCCTGTCCAACGGAGCAAGTAGCTTTGAAAATGGTTATTATTACGGCGATGAGATAAGAAAGATAGATGATAAGATTTATGATATTGATAATGGACGATTTACTACCTGTGATTCAGCAGAACCTCATTTTTTTATAAGAACACATAAACTGCGATTCTATCAGGGTGACAAAATTGTAGCCAAACCGATCATTTTCGAGGTTAATCACTTCCCGCTCTTTGCTTTACCTTTTGGGACTTTTTCTATCAAACGTGGAAGACAGTCCGGTATTCTTGTTCCATCTCCTGGCTATAATAGTACAAAAGGAAAATATGTAGAGAACGTTGCCTTATATCTGGCTTATCAGGATTATGCCGATGCTACCTTTGCGTTGGATTACTATGAAAAAACCGGATGGGAAGTAAGTCTCGATGGTAACTATATCAAGCGATACCATTATAATGGTGATCTTGATCTTCGTTATCAGAATAATATCTCGGGTCCTCAAACCTCCAGCTCTGAGTGGTATCTTCATTCAAAACATCATTCGGATTTTACCAATAATACTACCTTTGATTCTAATCTGGAATTTATTTCCAGTACAAGAATCTTTGAAGGTAGTTCCAATATTGATGAACGTTTGAATGAAGAAATGTCTTCCTCTTTATCATATAAACAACCCTTCCTGGGTTCTACATTATATATAACCGGCAGCTATAAAGATGATCTTAAAAATGAAACCAAAGATATTGTATTGCCAAAAGTCTCATACTCAATGTCATCAAAACCTCTTTATGAGATTATCGGAGGTGAAGAATCTAAGGAAGATAATGATAAATGGTGGCATGATATCTCTATCTCTTATAGTATGCTGGGTACACATGTTGGAGATATTAATGATCCTGATCCAACCTTGGAAGAAATTTTCTATAAAACAAAACAGGATTCTACAGGCGAATATGTTATCCAACATAATACCGGCTTAAAGCACTATGGTAAGTTATCTTACAGCCATAAATTCAGGGGTTGGCTCAGTTTTACTCAATCCTTTTCTATGAATGAGATCTGGTTTGATAAAGATAAAGAAGATATCGGATTTACCCGGGGAAATGATTACAGATCCTCTTCTGGATTGAATTTTTCACTATATGGAATTCGCTATTTTCCGAATTTCATAATTAAAGCAGTAAGGCATATAATTACACCAAATCTTAGTTTTACTTATAAACCTGATTTTTCTGATAATGATCAATTCTATACTTTTGGTGGATTAAGCTTAAACAAATCAGATAAACAGCGATCGGTTAATTTCAGTCTTACAAATAAATGGTCGCTCAAATTAAGAAGTAACAACTCCGAAAACGATAAGAAAATTGATGATATTCTAAAAATCTCCAGCAGCACCGGTTATGATTTTGAGAAGGAGGGGAAAGGATTCTCTGATATTTCCCATTCTGTTAATATCAAATCGAGCTCTTTCAAAAAAGGTATAATTAGTATATCTTCAACACCTTCCGGCACTATCAAACAGGATATCTATGATATCAGTTGGAAGGAGAGGGATCTGGGTGTATCCAATTGGTCCTTTAGTCTTAGTAATAAGCTATCTTTAAGTGGAAATGCTACCTATGTAGATTATTTTCCGGAAAAGAAAATTGATTTTTCAGAAGCCTCTTTTTTTCTGCCTGATACTTTGGATGTTGAAGAAAAGCAGTTATTGACTACTATCGATGAACTGGAAACACTGGAAAGAGAAAGCAAAAAGTGGTCTATATCTTTTACTCATAGCTATAGGACAAATAAAACTTCCTACGAAAATAATCTCTACACCAGTGAATTACGTTCTGCATTGAATGCTCAGTTAACCAGAAATTGGTCTGTATCCTATGATAATTATATTGATCTTAAGGATGAAGAACTGGTGTCGCACAACTTTACCATTACAAGAAATTTACATTGCTGGAAGATTGTTTTCAAATATACAAAACAGGGTGATTACTGGAACTATCAGTTCAAATTGTTTAATATAGTATTACCGGATGCACTAAAATTCAAAACATCTGATCACAATTAACTCAAAAGTTGATCAAGCATAACTTTTAACTGCTTTATCTCCTCTATAACTTTAAGATAATCGTCATTTGATAACTTCCGGATATCTAATTTGTGTAAGGAAGACCTAATCTTTTTGATTTCTTTGATTGTAACCAATGTAGAAGAATCACTTTTCTTTCGTGTTATTTTTCTTACTTGATCGCTTTTTAATTTATACTTCTGAATCCTGTTGAATAGCTTAAGCATTGCATCTTCACTTTTAAGCTTTGCAATCTCGATTAAACTTCTCTTTGGAATGTCGGCCTGCCGACATTGTTCCTTAACCAGTTCTGGTAATTTTGTCAAACTCAGTATCTCAGTTATGGTGGTTCTACCTTTACCTATGACTCTTGCCAGCTGCTCTTGGGTATAGTTGAATTCATTGATCATTCGGCGAAATGCTTCAGCTTCTTCTATAGGTTTTAGGTTTTCTCGTTGTAGATTCTCAATTAATGAAATTTCCAGAGGATTTCCATCAGTAAAAATTGCAGGTATTGTTGTTAACCCGGCATTGTTGGATGCCTTGAGTCTTCGCTCTCCTGCTACCAGGTAGATCGCAC
>CAYYLA010000239.1:0-5047 GCA_964441785.1 uncultured Candidatus Cloacimonadota bacterium
AGGCAAGATAGGGTAATAAGAGTTGTGTTCCCGGAATGCCATTATAGATTTTTGAAAAATCCTCAAGATTTTTTTCACTATGAAAATCACAACCTGCATGATCAGTTGTAATATAATCTACGGTATCCTTCAATGTCTTTATAAGAAATTCTTTATCCTGATATGATTTAACCGGAGGAGCAGTTTTTAACCTACCTTTCAACTCTTCAAAATCACTGCTGGTAAAGGCAAGATAATGGGGACATGTTTCCCAGCTGATGTTATGGTCTTTTCGGGCGGCGATAATCTTCTCAGCTGCTTTTTTGCTACTGATATGAACAAAATGGATAGGCGTCTGTCCAGCGTTTTTAATGATATTATTCACAGCTTTAACTTCTGCTTCCACAGATCTGATTTTGGCATATTCCCACCATTGGTAGTTATCATGGTGGTTAGCATTGATAATTGCTTCATCCTCAGCATGAAAGGCAAAAAGTTTATCAGAATTTTTGTTCAGAATTTCCGCTATATTGTTATAGTCAATTGCTTTGAAGGTTTGCATGCCTGAGATTACATAAATTTTGAAGCCGACAACACCAGCAGACCAGAGGGCATTTATATTGTTGTATACATCTGGGAAATCATTGCCACGTACACCACCCCAAAGGGCAAAATCAATTAATGAATGTTGCTTAATAACATCTAGTTTTGTTTCAAGATTATGGAGATTGGTTACCGGTGGGATAGAGGTGCAGGGCATATCGACAACGGTTGTAATGCCACCTGCTGCAGCCGCTTTACTTCCGGAGATAAAATCTTCATGATGCTCAAATCCTGGATCATTAAAATGAACATGGGCGTCAATTGCACCTGGTAACAGGACCATGTCTTTAAGATCAAATTCCTCATCAGTTGAAGCATAAGGTCGTTGCGTTGAGATTTCTTCGATTTTATCGGAAAAGAGAATAAATCCTGTTTTAAAGATATCACTTTTCTGATCGGGAATACGTGCATTTTTGATCAATTTCATGATTTCTCCTCCAAAGAATATGACTGAAGATGGCAGATAAAATGTCAATCTTTTAATAATCTGAAAAGAAGTTTGACAAATTAATAAATGATAGGATTTTAACCTGTACAATAAAGTAAAAAAGCTCTGAATTCAAAAATTAAGATATTGGGGTAAATGAGGTAAAAAATGTTTTACGGAAAATGTTTGGATAGTTTGATGAAGGATAAGAAAAATCCTGTTAACAGCATGTATCTGCACGAGATAAATATCAAATGGCAAAACGTAGAAAAATCATCTCAAGGAGATGATGATGATTCTTTAGAATCCCTGGTGAATTCCATAAATGAATTTATTAATGCTCTATCCAACCGAAAGTATAAATTTAACAACTCAACAAAAAATGGTTTTAAGGGTGATTCACCCCTGTTTTCAGGACTTTATCTTGATGATTTAATTTCCTTCCTGATAAAAAAAACAGGTGTTTTAGAACAAAAAGGCTTGAGCTGGGGTATTCAGACATTCGACACAGGGATGCGATATAACTCAATACTTAGAGACAATAAAGATAGTGAGTTGTTTCATAAAGAGGAATCTTCAGAAATCTTAAGTTTAGTTCAACAATTTGATATTCAAATGAGGATTCATGGTAAACGTAATTTTGAGAAACATCTGGTAAATCTTCCTTTAATAACTTTCTATACGTATAATACCCTGTATGAGGATGATTTTATCAAAACAGAATATTTTGCAAATCTGGCTCGTCAAAGTTTTCAAAGGGCAAAGGCTGTAATAGTATGTGAGTCATTGGCCGATGGATATAATCCGATCTTGAAAGGGAGTGCAATAGATTCGATATTTATACTACGAAAGGGATACCAATCAAAAGCTTTGGATCATATCGATATTGGTGTAGTAGAAGAGTTATTGGCAAAAATCCAGATCTACTTGATGGGACGGGTGATACATAATGGTGATTTTGCAGAAAATGGTATAATAGAATAGGAGATAGATTATGAATAACGCTGAGATATCAAAAGCAATGACTATTAAATTATCAAATGAATTACCGGAGAAACAAGCTTTTATCGAGGGGATAAGACGAGCTCCGGATCGTGGATTAAATCTTACAAAAAATGAGATTAGGATAGCATTGAAGAATGCATTAAGATATGTGCCGGAAGAGTTCCATGAAACATTGGCTCCTGAGTTTTTGGATGAGTTAAAAACAATGGGTAGAATCTACGGTTATCGTTATAGACCTGCAGGTAAATTATCGGGAAAACCCATTGATTCTTACAAGGGAATTACAGAGGCAAAAGCATTGCAGGTAATGATTGATAATAACTTAGATTTTGATGTTGCTCTTTATCCCTATGAATTGGTTACCTATGGTGAAACAGGTCAGGTATGCCAGAATTGGATGCAATATCAATTGATAAAAAAATATCTGGAAGTAATGAAAGAAGATCAAACATTGGTGGTAAGTTCAGGGCATCCCATGGGGCTTTTCGCTTCTCATAGAAATGCACCCAGGGTTATCTCTACAAATGGATTAGTGGTTGGACAGTGGGATAATCCCGAAACCTTTAAAAAGCTCACAGCCATGGGAGTAAGCAATTATGGACAGATGACAGCCGGTGGCTGGATGTATATCGGCCCGCAAGGTATTGTACACGGTACCTTTATCACATTATTAAATGCGGGTAGAAAATATCTTGGTATTCCTCAGGATAAGGATTTAAAAGGAGTTGTATTTATTTCTTCTGGGCTTGGAGGAATGAGTGGAGCTCAACCAAAAGCAGTAGAAATTGCCGGTGGAATTGGTGTAATTGCAGAGGTTGATTATAGCAGAATTGAGACTCGTTATTCACAAGGATGGGTGTCACGAGTATCAGCAGATTTAGAAGAGATAACTGCTTGGATTGAAGAATATCGTAAATCCGGTGAAGCAGTTTCAATAGCTTATCATGGCAATATTGTTGATTTATTGGATTATATTGATAAAAATAATATTAAGGCAGAATTGATCTCCGATCAAACCTCATGTCATGCTGTTTACGAAGGTGGATATACACCAGCAGGGATTGATTTTGATGAGGGAAGACGATTAATCAAAGAGGATCCTGAGACATTTAGCAGGTTGGTTAATGAATCATTAATTAAGCATTATAATATACTTAAAAACTTAACAGAAAAGGGATCATATTTCTGGGATTATGGTAACAGCTTTATGGCTTCGGTTTTTGATGCTGGGGCCAATGATATCGCTAAGAATAATGTCGATACATCAGAAGGATTTATCTGGCCATCTTATGTAGAAGATATTATGGGACCAATCTGTTTTGATCGTGGATTTGGACCCTTCCGCTGGGTATGTTTAAGTGGTAAAGAGGAAGATCTTGAAACGACTGATAAGATCGCTATGGATACAATTGATCCAACCTTATCTTCAATCCATAGAGACAATTATGTATGGATCAGGGATGCTCAGAAGAACAAACTTGTAGTGGGAACAAAAGCAAGAATACTCTATGCTGACGAAGAGGGGAGAGTTGCGATTGCTTTAAAATTTAATCAATATGTCCGTGAAGGTAAGATAGGTCCTGTAATTTTGGGTAGAGATCATCATGATGTATCTGGAACAGATTCACCTTTCCGTGAGACAGCCAATATCTATGATGGAAGTCGAGTTACAGCTGACATGTCTGTTCAATGCTTTGGCGGTAATATCGCACGAGGAATGACGTTGGTTGTTCTTTCTAATGGTGGCGGTGTTGGAATCGGGCGTGCCAGTAATGGTGGTAATGGTATTGTATTGGATGGAAGCGAACGCATCGATGAAATTATCAAATCTGGTTTGAGTTGGGATGTTATGGGCGGTGTTGCCAGAAGAACCTGGGCTAGAAATGAGAATGCTATAGATACATCTGTTGCATGGAATAAGAAAAACAGTACAAAGGGACATATCACAATCCCATTTTTACCAGATGAACAGCTGGTAGATGATCTTATGAAAGATTTTGATTAGAGGAGTATATGGCAGAAATTCACAAAGATCTTATCAGAGAAACAATACTCATAGTAGAAGATGAAATGTTGGTTGCTAAAGATCTGGAAGGAAAATTAGAATCCTATGGATTTAATACTCTTACAGCTCATGATGGGAATACTGCGATAGAATTGATTAAGCAGAATAATCCTGATTTAGTGCTGATGGATATAGTTCTTGAAGGTGATATCAGCGGTATCGACGTAGTTGAATCTGTACAGAAAGATTTCCCTATCCCGGTTATATATTTAACAGCTTTAGTGGATCAGGAGACAATTTCTCATGCTAAAGTTACAATGCCTCTAGGCTATATTGTTAAACCTTTTAATGATGCTGAACTGAAAGCAGCGATTGATCTGGCTCTATATAAAACAAAGATGGATGCCAAGTTCTATGAGTCTGAAAAGAAATATAAGAATCTTGTTGAATCTGCTGGGATTGCTATTCTTATTGATGATCTTGAAGGCAATTTTAGATATTGCAATAAGCATTTTGCCCGTATCTTTGGTTATTCTTTGAAAGAGATAAAAGATCGTTCTATCAGGGAACTTGTACATTCGGATGATCTTGATAAAGTTATGGGTTATCATAATAAAAGAATACTGGGAAAAGAAGCTCCAGAGACGTATGAATGTCGATGTATACATCGTGATGGCTCGATTATATTTCTTCAGATTAATACGCAAGCCTTTGTGGAAAATGGAACAATATTAGGGACAAAATCCTATATCTGGGATATAACTGATCGTGTTCTGATGGAAGAAAAAATTAGTGAGAGTGTTGAACTCTTTAAGGCGGTTATTGAACAATCCAATGATGGTATTATTCTTCTTAATCAAAAAGGACAAATTATTGAATGGAATAAGGGACAAGAGCGGATAACTGGCTATAGTCACTCGGAAGTTATTGGACGTGAATATGCTGACATCCAGTATCAGATGATGAAGGATGATCTTAAAACCAGAGAGACAAGAGAGTTTATTTTTAATAATCTTAAAGCTTTCTTT
>CAYYLA010000240.1:0-5034 GCA_964441785.1 uncultured Candidatus Cloacimonadota bacterium
TACTATAAATTGCCCAGATGAGATTATCATAATCTTCAGTTTTCCTGGATTTATCTATTATTTGATCAGCCTTTTCCATTGCACTTTTGTAAAGACCATCCTTTTCGAATTTATCCATGTCATCCCATAATTTCTGCATGCTTTCAGCTTCTAACATCATTATTGGTATTGTTATTAGTAATAGAATTATCCAGTTCTTCATGTTCCCTCCAGAAATACTCTACAATTGAAATGGGGGAGAAAACATGGCAAAAATGCTTTCTCCCCTTATTTAAAATTACTGCAACGAGTTTAGAAACATCCTTTACTCTTTATCAGCAGGTGTTTCTTCTGTTGTTTTATCTTCCTTTTTTTGATCGTAATAATCTTTAGCTCCTTCATACATACCCACCAGAGCTTCCTGAGCAAAGTGAGCAACCTTAGGAGCAGCCACCTTGATGCTATCAACGATTGATTTACTGGCTTTCTTAACAAACTCTTCTGTTTGTGGTTGAATGCTCTTTGCTCCCTGTTTAGCTCCCTCTAAAGCCTCATTAGCAAGTTTATTGACCTTTTCTTTGGTCGAAAGATCCTCTTCTTTTACTGTATGAACTACTTCTTTAGTAACTCTGCACAGTGCTTGTACAAAATCCTCACCTAATTCCAGTGCCTTATTAACGCCATCTCTAACAGATTTGGTAACCTTACTTTCCACATCAGCCATTGTGCCCTCCAAGTTTTTCTTTAACTCTTCCAAAATCTCATCTTTATCATACTGGGGATTATCTAACCAAAGCTCTTCTGCCATTCCCAGTAACTCTCCTATCCTTTTGCCCGGGTTTAGACTAAACTTTTCTATAACATCTCTACCTTTAACTGGTGATTCCGGCTTTGTCAAATAAATTTTTATTTCTGTAACCCTTTGCCTGATTCCCTCTATCTGATTCTCTAACCTGTAACCTTCGGCATGAGCCTTATTATCTGCATCTATCAGTAAGAATAATAACTCCAGATCCGATCCCATTTCCAACATTAAACGCCGTATACCTTTATCCGAAATTAATTCTCCATCTTCACCACTATTCTTCAATCGCATGTGGTTAATTACAAGTTGCTTTACTCGATTTATCAGGCCAAGTGGAAAGCGTAATCGACGCAAAATAACATCAGCCATTAATGCACTTTTTTTGTTATGACCATAAAAATGTACCCCAAATTGATCCTGGGTTGCAACTACAGGTTTTGCGATATCATGGAATATTGCTGCCAATCTCAGGATAAGATTATTCTCACAATTATCTAATACAACCAGCGTGTGATCCAGAACATCCAGATAATGATACTTATTCTGCTGAAATCCCTTTAATTTGATAAGCTCAGGGATAAGATTTTCAATCAGTTTTAGATCAAAAAGTCGCCTGATACCTTCTGATGGAGCACCAGATGTAACGATCTTCTGCAATTCATCACGACGTCGTTCCCAAGAGATATTCTTCAAGGTACCTGCATTTTGTTTAATGACATCATAGGTGTTGGAGTTAATGTCAAATCCAAGCTGAACAGAGAATCTAACCGCTCGTAACATCCGGAGAGGATCATCACTGAATAGCTTGTTAGGTTCAGAAGTTGCCCGAATGATTTTTCTGTCTATATCATCCAACCCTGACCCTGTAATATCAATAATCTTACCGGATCCAATATCCATTAACAAACTATTAATAGTAAAATCTCTTCGATATACATCATCCTCAATTGAGCCGGCTTTCACATCAGGTTTTCTGCTTGTTCCACGATATGATTCCTGACGGGTCATTACAAATTCAACCTTGTATTCTTCGATTAAAACAAAAGCTGTTCCAAAATTTTTGAAAATCACAGGATTCGATCCAATCCCCTTTTCATGAAGATATGCTGCTAATCTTACACCACCATTATCACGAGCTACAACTATATCCAAATCATTGGAGGCTTTACCCATTATTTTATCGCGAACATATCCACCCACGATGAAGGCATTCCCCTCGAATTCCGTACCACGTATTGCTTTTGCTATCTTTTTTATTACATCAATCATAATCAGTGCTTGCTTCTTTCATTTATATATTTGATCGCTTTCTTCGTACTTAATCTTCTGCTACCGGGACCTACCCTGATATAGAAATCCTCTGTCTCTTCAAATTTTAAAAAAATTGGATCCTTTGATTCTTTGCATTGAATAACAAGGATCTGTTTATCCTGATAATCCGTTAGATAAAAGTCTATCAGATTTGCATACTCCAAGCCAATATGAGCTTTTATCATATTATTGAAATGCAACAGGAATTTATCAGAATTTGGGAAATTATCCTTTTCTATGCCTAAGGCAGAACCGTCATCGGCTATACCAACAAGAAGTATCCCACCTTCGGTATTAAGAAAAGCTACTACAGTTTTTAACACCGCCAGCTCTATATCACGGGTTGGTTTGTTAGCTTTTAAATTCCAGCGTAAGGTCGATTTGAATTCCAGATTATCACTCTCTCCATGAGCAATCAGCTCCTCCACATTACTTATCTTGTGCAGATTAATCTTACCCCCACTCATGCGATCCCGATTGTAGATCCTGATTATAAACAATAAAAGAGTAATAACAACTAATAAGGCTATCAACCCTGTCATCAAATAAAAATTACGCTCTTTTGTATTCTCTTCGTAGATTGTTGACTGCGCTTGTAATCCAACAAACTGATATTTAACAGTACCAAGATCTATGTTGTTTATCAAACCCCACCATAATCGTGAATTGTAATGAAATGAGAAAGCAGATCCTGATTCTATATGCTGCTTTACAGAGGCAACAAGTGCCCGGGAAAGGATATCATTTGTTCCTGAGACTGTATCACTGACACTGTTTAAATCTACCGAAGTTTTATCCTGCATCTCTAAGGAGCGTGTAAACAAATCACCCGAAATGATACGTAGAATCCCATTTTCCTCAAAACTTTCAATTGAAATTGTTTCTTCCAACCTGGCCTTATCGATAATTAATGCTACTGTTTTACTCTCTCCTGTTTCATTCTTTATCGAGATTGATGCTACAAGACAGAGACAACCCTTTTCGGTGATCTCTATCCAACGGATCTCTTCTGAAGTATCAATTTTATTTCTACTCTCATGGATCAATCTGTTCTCCAATACTTGAGCCGTTGTAGAATCATATTCAGAGAATGATGCAACTTCTTTTTTGCCAATCCAGTTATTATCGTCCTGCTCTAATCTATAACACAGACTATCCTTACCTATCAATACAACTGCAGAAAGATAATTCTTATCCTCGATTAATGGAATAAATCGCGAGTTCAAATCCTCAATTGTCGATTCAACTAGATCTATTGATCCTCTCTTCTGCCATTTTACTATCAGAGTTAAATCATCTTCAATATTGCGAATTGACTCATCAAAGGATGATGTAACATGCTTCATTTTATTCTGCATGGTCTGATTTATCTGCTCTGCTCTAAAACCGGTAACGATCCAACCAGTTAAAATGATTAAAATAATGATACAGAGTGATAAGAATGAAATGACATTTCGAAGTGTTCGCTGTTTGTTACTTTTCTGTTTCTTCATAAGTTCACTAACCCACGTGATGAAATCTGTCATTTTGACTCCTTATTTAATGTTGAAATTACTGATATCAAACTATCAGCAATAACTGTTTAGTAATAATCGGGGTTTGACATTATATAAAAATTCAGTATCTGCGCAGCAGCGGCAATTGCGGCTGTTTCTGCTCTAAGAATATGATTTCCAAGGGATACTATTCTGACATCTGCTTCGCTCAGGTAATTAATCTCATCCAGCGAAAATCCACCTTCGGGACCGATAACAAAACAGACATTTTTATTATTACATTGTGTTAGTTCATTATACAATTGTTTTCTGTTTCCTGTTTCCAAAGCAACAAGAATTTCATAATCCTTCTGATGTAAATAATCAATTAAATCCGGTAATTTCTTTGCTGTATTAATATGGGGAAGATATACATTATCACACTGTTTGATTGCAGCACGTGCAACCTTGTTAAATTTCTCTGTATAATTACCAGCTGGTTGCCTTACCGATCGCTCCGTTATGATGGGATAAAACTCCTTTATCCCCAATTCTGTTAATTTCTCAACAATCATATGATCATGCTTGTTTTTAAGTAATGAAAAAGCCGCCGCTATTGTCGGTTGCGATTGAATCTCTTCTTTGATAAATTCAATCTCAACCTTACATTCACGTTTTGAGATTGCGCATATTTTCCCTGATCCAAGTAAGCCATTACCATTGGTTATTGTGATTGCATCATTAACCTTTAGACGTCTTACTTTGATAGCATGATGAAATTCTTCGCCTGTTAACTCTATCTCTTTTTTTGATTTTTCAAGCTCAGGGACATAGAACGATGGCATATTTTCTCCATAAAGAACTGGGTCATCCTTTTAAAAGAATGACCCATATCAGATAATTTTTATACAAATAAATCTTTAAATTTCTTAAAGAAACTTTTCTCAGGTCGTAATTTTTTGCTAGAATCAAATATTTTTAATTTTCTCAGAAGATCTTTCTCTTCACCTGATAATTTTGTTGGTGTTATCACCCTGATCTTCACAAATAAATCACCGTGATATTGACTGTTAACATGCGGAAGACCCTGAGATTTTAACCTGAAAACCTTGCCGGATTGTGTCCCCGCAGGGATTTTCATCTTGACCTTTCCTGTTATTGTAGGTACCTGAATATCATCACCCAGAGCTGCTTGAGAGAAACTAATTGGATATTCACAAATCAAATCAGCATCATTGCGCTCGAATATTTCATGCTCTTTTTCACGAATCAACACCAGAATGTCACCATTGGGTCCACCTCGTAAACCCTTGTTTCCCTGACCACGCAATCTTATGTATTGTCCTTCTGTTACTCCAGCAGGGATGTGCACATTCATTGTCCTGGTTTTAGATTCTCTTACTTCACCATGGCATACCTTACATTTGTTTTTGATAATCTTACCTTGGCCCTTACAGGAAGGAC
>CAYYLA010000241.1:0-5013 GCA_964441785.1 uncultured Candidatus Cloacimonadota bacterium
ATTTCAGGTGTATTGAACATCTTAGGTTGATCTTCCAGAAAACGACTTACATGTTTATCCAATTTTGACATAATTTCAACAAAACGGCAACAAACATAGATGGCATCATCGTATCCAAGATATCGATCACCGAGGAAAACATGACCACTCATTTCACCACTGACTTTCAAGCCCAATTCCTGCATTTTACTTTTTATATTAGCATGTCCAGTTTTATACATCATGGGAACCCCACCATATTTTTTGATATCATCAAAAATATTTTTGGAGCATTTCACATCAGCAATAATGGTTTCACCCGGGTTGGATAGAAGGAAATCTCTGGCGATGATATTGAGTATTTGATCACCAAACAACATTTTTCCATTCTCATCGATAACTCCGATCCTGTCTGCATCACCATCAAGCCCAAGTCCAACTTCTGCTTTGATCTCTTTAACTTTTGCGATGAGGTCAGTCATATATTTTTCAACGGTTGGATCGGGATGATGATTTGGGAAGGTTCCATCAGGCTCTGTATATAGCTCTTCAACTTCGCAACCAAGTCGTCTAAGAATTTTAGGAAGATACGGACCACCAGCGCCATTACCACCATCAACAACAACCTTCACAGGTCGTTCTAATTTGATTCCCTCGAAGATAAAATCCATATATTGTTGATCAATAAGATCATATTGTTTCAAGGAACCGTTGCCACTGGCAAAATCGTCATTCTGGATAATCTGCAATACTTCTTGTATTTGCTCGCCGTAAACACTTTGCAGACCCTTATTCATCTTTATTCCATTGTATTCAGCAGGATTATGACTGGCAGTAATCATAACACCAGCATCAGATTTAAGTTTCCAAATGGAAAAATATAGTACGGGTGTTGCTACATTACCGATATCAGTTACATCGATCCCTGTTTCCATCAAACCTTTAATAAAATTCTTTTTAAAACCCGGTGTGGATAAACGAGCATCACCACCAATAACGCAAGTTTTCAATCCCTGCTGTCCGATATAGGTACCAAAACCTTTCCCAATAAGATATACAATCTCATCTGTAAGATCAGTTCCAACAACCCCACGAATATCGTATTGTCTAAAAATACTGGCATTAACCATAATTACTCCTTATCATTTTTAATTAATTTTTCTATATGTTTAATAATCTTTTCTAAAGCTCTACCTCTATGGCTTATCTTATGTTTAGCATCAGAGCTCATTTCGCCGAATGTTTTACCAGTTTCATCTGCTCTGAAAATGGGATCATAACCAAAACCTCCAGCTCCAATTTCTATTTCTGTAATTGATCCTTTAACAGAGCCAAATTCAGTGGCAATAATCTTGCCTGGTTCTGCCAGGACTACGGCCGTTCTAAAGGCTGCCTTTCGATTGGTCTTTCCAGCCATTTCTCGAAGCATTTTATTGCGATTATCGGCATAGGTGCAATTTTCTCCTGCATAACGAGCTGCTTTTACTCCCGGATTACCATCCAGAGCATCTACAAAAAAACCTGTATCATCTGCCAGACATAGCATACCTGTGAAATCCGCAATCTCCAAAGCCTTTTTCGCTGCATTACCCTCGATTGTATCTTTATCTTCTACTACATCAGGTATATCCGGGATATCATGCATGGAAACAATCTCTAAATCAAGGTGTGATAACAATGCTTTGATCTCTTCGATCTTATGTATATTTTTTGTTGCTAAGAATATTTTCATGCCTGTTTTGAATACCTCTTATTAATCCAATGTTTAATTTTGGATAGAATCTTATGATCCAGAAACTGTTCAGCTGTTCCTGTTATTTTTGCCAGGAGTGAAATAAGATCCTCTTCCCCGCTCCAATTCTCCATCAGTATTGATTTATCCAACTCATTCAAAATCATATTTAAACCGAAAACGACTAATACAAGATCATCTACATAACCAATAATCGGGATAAAATCGGGAATAAAATCCAACGGTAAAATCAGATAGGCAATAATCGCCCCGATAAAAGCTTTTTGAGTTCTGGTTACCCGTTTATCTACAGCTAATCTGCAAAGAAGAATAAAAAAATCTGGTAAAGCCAGGATATATCCGGTAAATTTCTCACCACGCTCTCCCGAGTATTTTCGAACAGATGAGGTTAATTTGTTTCTTAATGATTCGTAAAACTTCAATTTCTCGGGATCTTTAAAATCATTATAATCGTTTTCGTTGTTTGATATCTCTTTCATTTCTTTTGATTCATTATTATCAATCATTATTCTCACCTCTTGAAACAAAATGTAATAGTGATTAGATTAGTTGTAAAGGACAAAAAAAAGTAGCTGCAGAAAACTGCAGCTACTCAACATATTATTTAAGATCTTCTAATAGATCCCTTGTCTTATCAACTTTAACCTTAACTTCATTATATTTTTCACGTTCTTTCTTGATAATGTGATCAGGAGCTTTTGACATGAACTTATCATTGTGTAATTTACCATCAATTTTCCCAAGTTCCTTTTCCAGTTTAGCAAGTTGTTTTTCTAATTTTGCACGTTCCTGATCGAGGTCAATAAGCCCCGTTAGAGGAAGATATATTTCAACGTTACCGACAACAGCAGCAATTGCATTTTTAGGCTTCTGAAGCTCGATTTCAACCTCAAAATCCTCCACTTTTGCTAATTTTTGAAAATAAGAGGAATAATTTTTAAATAAATTAATCTGATCATCATTTTCAACATTGATATAGATTTTAATCCCAACACCAGGAGCCAAATTAATCTGTTTTCTCAAATTACGAATAGCTGAGATGGATTCCTGAATTAGCTTCATATCAGTATCTATAGCGCTATTGATCAATGATTCATCAGAAACGGGATATTTTGCTATAACAAGTGATTGCTCTTCACAGCCGGTAAATTCTTTGATACTCTGCCATATTTCTTCTGCGATAAAAGGCATCAAAGGAGAGAGCAGACGCATTGATTTATCCAACACATCCAGAAGAATATATTTTGCTGTAAGCTGACCTTCTTTATCTTCACTATTATATATCCTGTCTTTAGAAAGTTCAAGATACCAACTACAAAATTCCTTCCAGATAAAATCCATCATTGTTGCAGCAGCATCGTTTAATCGTAGTGATTCAAAACTGTTTTCAACGTCCTTGATAACTTGATTCAACCTACTATATATCCACTTATCAACCAATTCAAGTCTTAATTCATCTTTTGGAATTTCACCTTCAATATTCTCAATGTTCATCATAATATATCGGTATGCATTCCAGATTTTATTGGCAAAATTTCTTCCTGTTTCAAGAATATTGTCAGAATAATAGCTATCCTGACCTTTAGGTGTATTGAAAATCATACTGAATCTCAGTGCATCAGCTCCTCCTTTTTCAATGATATCAATAGGATCGGGAGAGTTCCCAAGTGATTTACTCATTTTTCTACCCTGTTCATCAAGAACCATTCCATGCAAAAGAACCGTATCAAATGGTATTTTACCAATAAATTCTTCGGTACTCATAATCATTCTTGCAACCCAGAGATAGATAATACCTGGAGCAGTAATAAGCACATTGGTAGGGAGAAAATAGTCAAGTTCCTCAGTTTTCTGGGGCCAACCCATTGTACTGAAAGGCCATAACCAGCTTGAGAACCATGTATCGAGAACATCTTCGTCCTGACTAAATTTAGAAGATCCACAATCGGGACATTTATCTGGTTGTGATTTGGCAACAATCATTTTACCACATTCCTGGCAATAATATGCTGGAATTCTATGACCCCACCAGATTTGTCTGGAGATACACCAATCGCGGACATTTTCCATCCAGTGATAATAAACCTTAGTCCAGCGTTCTGGTTGGAATTTTATCTCACCACTTTTTACAACTTCGATAGCTTTTTCCGCAAGAGGTTTCATCTTAACAAACCATTGATCCGACAAATATGGCTCGATTACAGTGTCACATCTATAACAATGTCCAACAGCGTGATTATGATCAGCGATTTCATCTAGGAGTTTTTGCTCTCTAAGCAGGTCAATAATCTTCTCGCGGCATTCAAATCGATTAAGGCCAACAAAATCTCTACCTGCCTCATCATTCATAACACCATGTTCATCCATTACAACTAATTGGGCAAGATTATGACGTAATCCAACCTCGAAGTCATTAGGATCGTGTCCTGGGGTGATTTTAACACAACCGCTTCCAAATTCTTTATCAACATAATCATCGGCAATAACCGGAATTTCTCTGTTGGTTAAAGGTAATTTCAACGTTTTTCCGATAAGGTTTTGATATCGATCATCATCAGGATTAACAGCAACCGCTGTATCGCCAAGCATTGTTTCCGGTCGGGTAGTAGCAATTGTAACGAATCCAGAACCATCGCTAAGAGGATATTTGATATGCCAGAGATGACCGTCCTCATTTTCGTGTTCAACCTCATCGTTTGCTAAAGCTGTAACACAACGGGGACACCAGTTAATTATTCTTTTTCCTTTGTAGATCAATCCTTTTTCATAGAGGGAGATAAAAACCTCTTTAACAGCTTCGGACAATCCTTCATCCATAGTGAAACGCTGCCTGGACCAGTCACAAGAAGCTCCAAGCTGTTTTAATTGATCAATTATCCGACCGCCCTTTTCATGTTTCCATTCCCAGATTTTATCAACCAGAGCTTCTCTTCCAACATCATGTCTGGGTTTTCCTTCTTTAGCCAGTTGTTTTTCAACAACATTCTGGGTAGCGATACCGGCATGATCAACGCCGGGAATCCATAGTGTACAGTAACCACTCATACGTTTATGTCTTACGATAACATCTTGTAGTGTATTATTAAGTACGTGGCCCATGTGTAGGATACCAGTAACATTTGGTGGTGGTATGAGTACGGTATAAGGCTCTTTATTTTTATCGATTTCAGGGGAAAACAGTTTATTTTCCAACCAGTAATTATACCATTTCTTCTCAATTTCCTGAGGTATATAATTTTTATTAATCTCCAAAAATTTATCCTTTTTTTGTATCTATAATT
>CAYYLA010000242.1:0-4958 GCA_964441785.1 uncultured Candidatus Cloacimonadota bacterium
ATTCTCTACATCAACACTACTGGGATTACCCATCCAGGGTATAGAATCGGTCAAATAATAAAGCCATTGCATCGTTAAGATACTAATAACATCACCTTCACATCCGGCAAGAACTCTTCTATCATTAAGTTGTGATAAAGCATAACATCCGGTAATACCGGTTTTATCCAATAGATCAAAACATTTAACTGTCAACGCATCGACATTATATTGCTTAACAAGATCATTCATCCGATTATAGATTTTTACCGCTCCGACCAAATCATTCTCATCAGGTTCAACAATATTATTACACCGTTTTTGCAGACGATTAACATCTTTATTGACATCGTCTGTATCGTTGATATCGATTAATTCATTCATGGGGATATCCACCATTTCCGGACCCCAGACCTCTTTTACAATTTTCTTATCCGGGCTACTGGCAACCAGCCAATCCGAAGGTTCGCCAATTGCGCCTATTCGGGTTTCATTTAATCGTTTTTTTATCGAATAAAATTCGCTCAATTCCTGTAGCATTTTCATGCATTTTTTGGGATCCGAACTATCCAGAAAATAAATCCGTCCTTTGATGCCAAGATTCCGCAATGCAGCCAGCAACTCTAATGCAGCTGGAAGAGAATTATTTTCATCATGAGCTATAAGGTGACAATAATTTGAGCTTTGATTATGTTTATACCGACTATATATTTGATTCTCAGTTCCTCCTCCCAGAATCAGAAAAACTTCACCAGATTCATCTAAATCAGGTTGGATCTCAATTCCTGCAGCAGTTAAATATTTTTCGAATCTGTCCAAAATAGTTTGTTTCATTACCTCAGTCATAAAATCTGATGCAACAGCCAGACATCGTATTTTCTTGTTCATCACACCCCCTCACCTGGCTATTTTTATTGGACAGCTACCTGGCGTCAAGCTTGGATTATGATGTTTAACGATCCAAAATTATTCTATCAAACCTATTTCATCATAAGCAATAAAGGGGATTAAGTTCTACTTAGGTTTACAATCCGATGATAAGACTGTTGACAAGCTTATCTCCTTTCAGCAAATTTTACAGGCAATCAGGAGGAATGCATGGAACAGATAACGAATGTAGTTAAACGGAATGGTTCTAAGGTTCCTTTTAATGGGAATCGCATAGAAAATGCAATTTACAGAGCTTTTGTAGAACAGGGAGAACGCAATAGAGAACAAGCCGCAAATCTTGCCAGAGAAGTAATTGAGAAATTGAATATGGATTTTTCATCCGACCATACTCCTCACATCGAAGAGATTCAGGATATTGTTGAATATATACTGATAAAAAATGGGCATGCTGCCATAGCCAAAGCATATATTCTCTATCGAAACGAAAAAAATCAGAAACGGAATAATGCAAACCGTCAGGATAATCGCAAATCGGAAAATGTCCCCTGGGCAAAATGCTGGGAGAAATTGGACTGGGCGATTACCAATGATCTCTACGATATTACCAGATTGAATGAAAAGCTGGCTTCTGGAAAAATCAACGAGGTTATTAATATCTCTGAACAAGCTTACTCAAATGATGTAGCAATTGCAGCGGAAATGATTCTTCAGAAATCATCCAATCTGCGTATGGTAATTATAACCGGTCCTTCATCATCAGGGAAAACAACAACAACCATCAAGTTAGAAGAAATCCTCTCGAAAAAAGGATTGCGTTTTGTTCCGCTAAATGTTGATAATTATTTCTTCGATCTTGCACTGCATCCAAAAGATGAATTTGGTGATTACGATTTTGAAACACCCCAGGCACTGGATCTTGAATTAATCAACCAACATCTTATCAAACTGACAAAGGGTGAAACTGTTTCGATTCCCTACTATGATTTTAAAACCGGAACCCGTCGCCTTAATGCTTCGGAACTGAAAATCAAAAAAAATGAAATTCTACTTCTGGATAGCTTACATGGTTTATATCCGGCGATGACCGAAGGTGTGTCAAATGACAAGAAATTTAAACTCTACCTCGAACCACTGATGCAAATGAAAGGTATTGATGGGCGTTATATACGTTGGACGGATATCCGATTAATGAGGCGCATGCTGAGGGATTGGGCTTTTCGGGCTTATAACCCAAAACAGACTCTGGAGCACTGGCATTATGTTCGTTCCAGCGAGTTGCGTAATATTATCCCATTTATAAACACTACCGACTATATTGTCAGCAGCGCGATGCCCTATGAACTTGCAATCTATAAATCAAAGTTGATAAACTTCTTCAAAGAATGGGTTGATCTATATAGAAACGACCCACTCAAAGAGGATGCTTTTACCCGCTCTTCAAGAATCCTAGAACTGTTGCAATCTGTACATGCAGTAGAGGATGATACAATAGTTCCCGGCAATTCAGTAATTAGAGAATTTATCGGAGACAGTACATTAAAATACCATTAGGAGGTAACCTTGAAAAAAAGTTTTTTTCTCACCATGATTTTGTCATTGAGCCTGACTCTGTTCTGTCAAATTACAAACACCCTACCCAAAGATAAAGAAGCTATATTGGATGACATCATCAAATGCACCGAACAAACGATGATACATGAATTAGAGCGACTGAAAGCCATATCACAAAAAGTAGAGATAATTGAGGACAACTGGAATGGTATCAAAACAGCCTTGTTGGAGGATTCAAAATCACGAATAAACTCTCTATCCTGGTTTGCTTTGCCTGATGGACATTACTATACCGTTGAGAAGAATCGAGTCTCAGCCAGCCTGGCCAACAGAGATTATTTTTTAACTTTGTTAGATGGTAAACCCGTTTTAGGAGCACCGATCATTGGAAAAACAAGCGGAAGAAAATCACTTGTCGTGGCTTATCCGGTAAACAGAAATGGCGTTCTGGTGGGAATTCTTGGGACATCCTTCTATGTTAATGATATACGAAAATTTCTTCTTAACTATATCTGTATCAGCACGGATGACGTTTTCTATATTGTTAATGATGATTATCTTACTATATTGGATAGCAGTGATCCTGATCTCTCCTTTGATAAACCACTTGAACAATCATCAGAATCATTGAGATCTGCAATTAAAACAATTGTTGAAAATGAAAAAGGTAATGTTAATTATAAGTGGAACGGTATTAAGAAAAACGCATATTTTAAAGAATCCAAACTTACTAATTGGCACTATGTGATAGCAAATCATAAATAATGAGGAAATTATGTTAAAAAAAATTAACCCTACAGAAACTAATGCCTGGAAGAAATTAACTGAGCATTTTGAAAAAAATCATTGGATGACGTTGAAGTCATTATTTCATTTAGATCTCCATAGAGCAGATGATCTCTGTAGAGTTTTCGATAATATTCTGATAGATTTTTCGAAAAATCTTGTTAAGCGAGAAACTCTGGACCTCTTATTAGAGTTGGCAGAAGAGATGCAGTTGAAGGAAGCAATTGAATCAATGTTCAAGGGTGAATTCATTAACGAAACAGAACATAGAGCTGTCTTACACACCGCACTTCGCAATAGATCCAATACGCCGGTATTTGTTAATGGCGAGGATGTTATGCCTATGATAAATGGTGTACTTGATAAAATGAAATCCTTCACCCATCGAATTCATTCGGGTGAATGGAAAGGATTTACCGGCAAAACTATAACCGATATTGTGAATATTGGGATAGGTGGCTCTGATCTGGGACCAGTTATGGTTACCGAAGCCCTGAAGCCCTACTGGAATTATGGCATCACTCCGCATTTTGTATCCAATATAGATGGAACACATATCACCGAAACATTAAAAGGTCTTAACCCGGAAACTACGTTGTTTTTGATTGCATCCAAAACCTTTACAACCCAGGAGACAATGACAAATGCCAGAACAGCCAGGCAATGGTTTTTGGATGCCGCAAAACAGGAAACCGAAATTGCAAAACACTTTGTTGCTATGTCTACCAATGCGAAAGATGTAGCAGCTTTTGGAATTGATCCCGAGAATATGTTTACATTTTGGGATTGGGTAGGTGGTCGATACTCTTTGTGGTCAGCTATTGGATTATCAATCGCCCTTTCTATTGGATATGATAACTTCATCCACCTGTTGGAGGGAGCTCATGAAATTGATAACTATTTTAGACAAACAGATTTCCTTTATAATGTTCCTGTAATTATGGCCATGTTGGGAATCTGGTACAACAACTTCTACAAAGCAGATTCACAAGCTATTCTGCCTTATGATCAATATCTACATCGTTTTTCTGCCTATTTGCAACAGGCCGATATGGAGAGCAATGGGAAATCAGTTTCCAGATGCGGAAATGATGTTTCCTATCAAACCGGACAGATTATCTGGGGTGAGCCGGGAACAAATGGTCAACACGCATTCTATCAACTTATTCACCAGGGAACTAAATTGGTACCCTGTGATTTTCTTGCTCCAGCATTATCACACAATCCTGTTGGTGATCATCATCATAAATTGATGGCAAATTTCTTTGCACAAACAGAAGCCTTGATGATGGGTAAGACCGAAGAAGATGTTCGTAAAGAATTAAAAGAAGCCGGAAAAAGTGAAAATGAAATAGAAAAACTTTTACCCTTCAAGGTTTTTCCAGGCAATAAACCAACAACCACTATTCTTTATAAGAAGCTGACACCCAAAACCCTTGGCTCTCTTATCGCCATTTATGAGCATAAAATTTTCGTACAGGGTGTAATCTGGAATGTTTATAGCTATGATCAATGGGGTGTAGAGTTGGGTAAACAGCTGGCAAAAAATATCCTACCCCAGCTTTTGGATCTGCAAGAAGATGTCGATAATCATGATGTTTCAACCAATGGTTTGATAAATTACTATAACGATATTCATCGTGAAGAGGAGGGTTTATAATATGAAAAACGTTATCTGTGAACTGGTTGTTGTCACCTATGATATTGGCCCCAGCTTATCACCGTTTGTTGCAAAGGTAATCAAAGAGATT
>CAYYLA010000243.1:0-4938 GCA_964441785.1 uncultured Candidatus Cloacimonadota bacterium
TGAAGATGATAGAGATCCTGATAACTCAAGGAAGGATATTGGTTATAAACCTTATGTTCTACCCTATGACTCTAGATATTTAACCAGTGGCTGGAATTGGCGTTCATTCCCAATACTGGAAGTTCAAGGTACGGATAATGATAGCATTGATTATCAACATGCTGTTGATGAAAATGGTTACGATGGTCTTTTAGGATCAGATGGGAATCTTCCAAATATTCCAGATTTTTTGACCTTGAAAGGTAAGATTGAGTACCAAATACATGATATAACTTATGACGAAAATGGTAATTTTCTTGGAGAAAATAATTTTGATAACCACATTTACAGGCACAAGGGATATAAAATTGAGCGAACAGCATCCTCGGTTGATACTGTGTTTAAAGTGTGGAATGGTCAACTTGATGATTATCATGAATACAGTTTTTCCGCATTAGAGCCTTATTGGATTGGTTACCCATTAGATAAAGCCATTAGAATTGATAGCATTTTTATTAACTCTTCTGCAACTGATTGGAGCAATGTAAAAAAAATTGAATCGGAAGACTGGGTATATTATGATGATTCCAATGGTAGAATAATACCTCCACCAGATACCAGGCCTTGGGGTTCAAAACCAGATGGTAAATATTTCAGGTATGGACAAGCATATATAATTTCATTTTACAATTCAGTACCTGCCTTTAGATGGGATAATGGTATTGTGTCAGGAGGTAGTTCTAAAACAGTTAGCAGATTAAAACCACAATATTTTACTTATGAGGAAAAAGAAAATTATGAAGTTTTCGAGATCTTGTCAATTGACAATGCTGAAAATGTAGAAGAGATAGGTGTTTTTGAAGATGGAGTTTGTGTTGGAGCTACAGTAATAGAATCACTTCCAACACAAGTTCTTGCTTATATATCTGATGATTCTACTACTACTGGTGAAATTACTTTTCAAACGACTTCTGGACTTAGAAGTACATCTCCTGATGTATGTGATTTCTATGTTTATAACCAGATATTGGAAAATTACAGATCTGGTTTAAATAAAAATCAACTTAATGAAATAAATTTCGTGAGAATTGGAGATGATTACTCTGAAGAGTTACCAGCAAAAATCAATTCAATTCAAAATTACCCAAATCCATTTAATCCAAGCACTACGATCTCATACAACTCAAATAAAGTACAGAATATAGAAATAAGTATTTACAACATTAAAGGTCAAAGGGTATCAACTATTTTCAGAGGTAATTGCCAGATTGGAAAAAACATTACAATCTGGGAAGGAATTGACAATAATGGAGATAAAGTTAGTAGTGGTATATATTTCTATAAGATTGAAGCAGAAAATCAATCAGTTATGAATAAAATGATTCTTTTGAAATGATAAAGATGTTAGTTCCCAGAAACGTACCAATTGGTACGCTTCTGGGAGATTTTCACTTGATTTATGGTAGGGTTTGATGAGACGATTTAATTTTACATTAGCTTTGACTTTAGTAGCTTTTTCTTTATTTTGCAATACATATAACATCGACATAAACGGAACAATGGATTTCACATCTATCCAGGAGGCAATTAATTATGCATCCGATGGGGATTCACTAATTGTTTATCCAGGAATGTACTACGAAAATCTTGATTTTTTAAGTAAATCTTTAACATTAGCATCATCTTATATATTCACTGAAGAAGATACTATCATTAATAATACAATAATTGATGGTAATCATGAGGGTCGATGTATACTTATAGAGAATTGTGACGATGTGACAGTGCTTGGATTTACCATAGTTAACGGAATAAATCAAGAAAATTTTGAAGGAGGAGGTGCAATATACAACCATAACTCTACTATCAAAATTGAGTCCTGTATACTTAGTAATAATCAAGCTATCCTTGGAGGAGCTCTATTTAATCGATCAGGAAATTTCTATTTATACAATAACACATTCCATAATAATTATGCTGTTTTAGAAGGTGGAGCAATAGGTAGTTGCCAGTCAGCAAATAAAACAATATACTTTGACTCAGAAAAAAAAAATAATATTTTCCTTAACTATTCCGCTAATGGGGCAGATATTGCAATAGTACATAATCAACTTATTGAAACGATATATATTGATACCTTTACTGTTATAAATCCAGACAGATTTTATATTGATGTTTGCCCAAATATAAATGTGGAAATTCAAAACGAAAAGATAGTGTTAAGGCAACATGATCTATATGTGTCACCTGACGGTTCTGACTCTAATAATGGATTAACTGCAGAATCTCCATTGAAAACAATATCATGGGCACAAACACTTATTCATTCAGACAGCTTAAATCCATATACAATTCATTTAAGTGATGGTGTTTATTCACCATCTTCAAATGGTGAGAAGTTTCCATTTAACACAAAAAATCATGTTACAATTTTAGGAGAGTCAACGACAAATACTATATTGAATGCCGAATTGAACTCTACCTTCATTTTATCTATGCTAAATTTTAACAAAAGATATATTGATATAAAGAATCTCACATTTACATCTGGTTCATCTCCAAATATTTATGCTAGTTGTATTGATCTAAGATCAACAATCTCTGATTTAAAGCTAACAAACTGTAACATAATTGATTGCGTAGGTAATACTAATGTTATTGATGCTTCTGAAGGTCATCATATATTTGAGAATTGCTATTTCTATAATAACACTGGTATGAAAGTAATGACAATAAATTCTGCCAATTTAGAATGTAATCCACAAATATCATTAAATATCAGAAATTGCATATTTGATTATAATCATCCCTTCAGTGATCCAGGTGGATTTAGTGATGGAGGGGCAATTTCTTTTGGTGGTCTTTATACTGGGGTTGGTGAATATAATTGTGCTATTATTAATAGCCAATTTAATCGTAATCGAAATATTTATTGGGATGGAAATAATGGTGGTGTTTCATGTGTTATTATTGATAATTTTGTAAATGCAGATATAATCAATTGTACCTTTGCAGATAATATTGTTAACCATAGTAATGGAGGAACAATTCTAGTTGATGGTTCATCAACTATCAATATCTGGAACTCAATTCTGTATGGTAATGATTACAACAGTTTAACTTTATGGGATGAGAACAGCACAATCAATTTGCATTATTCATTACTTGAAGGTGGTGAAGATAATATATACTATCAAGAGAATGGAGTTGTAAATTGGTTTGGAGACAATCTTTTTGAAGATCCATTTTTCATAGAGTCTGGATTAAATGAGTATCATCTCTTAAACAGTTCACCTTGCATTGATTCAGGGACCTTAGATTTACCAGATAATATAGAATTGCCTGATTACGATCTTGATGGAAACCCTCGCGTCTATGGTGAAATTATCGATATGGGTTGCTACGAATGGCAGGGAACGGATAATACCAATGATGAATTACCAATTACTGATTACGAGTTGAGTAATTATCCTAATCCATTTAATCCCGAGACTTATGTAGAATTCTCAATTTTAGCAGATTCTGAGGTATTATTATCAATTTACAATATAAAAGGGCAACTTGTGAAAACCTTATTAGACTCTAATATCACAAAAGGACCACATCGAATAATCTGGGATGGCAAAAATGAATCAGGGCAAAATGTCTCATCAGGGATTTATTATTGCAGGTTGAAAAGTGATAAACAGGAATCTATAAGAAAAATGATTTTGATTAAATAGTTTTAATGGTACATAACAAGCAGCTCCATAAGTAGATTTTTATCAATCTTAAGCTTGATTCTTCGAACCAACAATGATTGATTTAGAAACGTACTTTGCTCACTTGCCATGGCAGCTGCAAACCATTAGGCACATTTGAAGACTAAGAAAAGGAATGATTCTTGACAAGTTACATATACTAAAATGAAGTTCTTAAAAATAAATAATCGAGGAAGAAATGCCAATAATTTATGATAACATTGAGAAGAAACTGGAAGAAGGTTTAAATCAAGCATTAGAAGTGTCTACACGATCTGATTTCTGTGTGAGATATTTCAATCTGCGCGGTTGGCGAAAGATAGCATACAACATTGATAAATGTTCAGGTGAAGAAGGCGAACAATGCAGACTTCTAATCGGGATGCAACAAACAGAAAGAGATACACTGAAACAATATTTCTCTTTAGACCATTCTCAATTAGTTGATCGACAAACTGCTTCCAGAATTAAAAAGAAATTGGCATTAGATTTCAAGAAACAATTAACATTGGGCTATCCAACCAATCAGGATGAAACTGGATTAAGAATGCTTGTTAAGCATTTAAAATCTGCCAAATTAGTTGTATCATGGAGCGAAATTATTCAAAAAAAGGTCGCGAATTTGTAATGAAAAAACAATACTTTTATATTAATAAATCCAAACCCATAATCGACGAAATTGACTCAGTTTTAGCCCAGCATTATGGTTTCACGGAAGAAGAACTGGATTTCATTATCAATTACGATATCAAATACAGAATGGGTAAAGAGCTGGAGAATTATGTTAATGGTGAATTGTAACTTCGGAATGTTCCCGATAAATCGGAATGTTCCGAATGTTATAGAAATAGCTAAAAGTGTGCATTAACATTCCAAAGAGTTTCACACATTTGGAAGTTGATGGAAAACATCGGATTGTCCGCAAGGTCATCCGGTTGTTTGGGAAAAAGAGATTAAACATTCCGAAGAGCTTCGCACATTCGGAAGTTGAGAGAGGTGAATAAATCATGGAAACAAAATTAGCTATTTTCAAAGGCAAAGAGATAAGAAAAGTATTAGAGAATAATGAATGGTTATTTTCTGTAATAGATATAATTGAAGTTCTTACTGAGAGCACGAAACCTCGAGATTACTGGTACAGGCTAAAAAAGCGTGAGAAAGAAAGCAGTGGAATTGAACTGTCGACAATTTGTCGACAGTTGAAATTAAAAGCCAAAGA
>CAYYLA010000244.1:0-4921 GCA_964441785.1 uncultured Candidatus Cloacimonadota bacterium
ATTCCTCAAGGATTAATTTTTCATTATTCATCATTCATTATTCATTATTCATTCCTAAGTATTCCTATCACTTACTACAAAAAAAGGATGCACCCTTTCGAATGCATCCTCGCGTCATTTACTTCCAACCTTACAGACTAATTGGCGAATCTATTTAAGATTTTTTCTTTAAAGAATTTTTCTGTATCTTCTGGTGATACACCCATACTACTACTGCCATCGGAAATCTTTACAGAAGGACCGCAAGAACAGTTTTCCAGACAGAAAGTACCTTTGAATTCTACTTTATCACTGATATTATAATCCTTGCTGAGCTGAATAAGTTTTTGTAGGACATCATAAGAACCTTTTAGGTAACAGTTTGTTCCCACACAAACAGAAACAGAGATTTTTTCTTCTTCCACTGTTTCTTCATCACTGATTTCAAAGGTTTTGATACGTTTTTCATGAGAATAATGCGTATGCAATGCATCATGAGCCTCTTTGCTCCCAGGTTTACCTAACCAGCTATCGTAGATTTGAAGAATGGTAGGATTCTCCTGTGATTTTTTCACCGGTGCCTGAGCATCAATTTTATAGATTGCCTGCGATCTCTTTTCACGCAATTCTGCATTATTAGGAACGGGTTGTCCCCCACCGCCAATACATCCACCAGGACAAGCCATAATTTCGATCAATTGATAATCCGCTTCTTTATTGCGAACTCTATCGATAACTGTTTTGGCGTTAGCTAATCCAGAGACAACAGCAATCTTGATAGTTTTTCCATTAAGTGTAATAGCAGCTTCTTTAAGACCTTCCATACCCCTAACTTCTCTGAAATTTATATCCTGAACCGGACTTCCAAGTATCTTCTCACTGGCATAACGCAATGTAGCCTCGGCAACTCCACCACTGCTTCCAAAGAGCACCCCGGCCCCACTACTGAAACCAAAAGGCATATCAAGAGCTGATGGCTCCATATGTTCGAATCTTAAGCCCATACTTTTCATCATTCTGGCAAATTCCACTGTTGTGATAACCTTATCAACATCAGGTTTACCGTTAGTTTGCAATTCACTACGGGCAGCTTCTGATTTTTTTGCTGTACAAGGCATTACCGAGACAACAAATATCTTTTCTGGATCAATGCCCTTCTGTTTGCTGAAATATCGTTTGATTATTGATCCAAACATACCTTGAGGTGATTTACAACTTGAGAGATTATCAAGAATATCAGGACAATTCTTCTCGGCATAACTTACCCAGGCTGGACAACAACTGGTAAATTGAGGTAAATTTTCACCTTTTATTACACGATTGATAAATTCGTTTGTCTCCTCAACTACGGTTAAATCCGCTGTAAAACTTGTATCAAAAACATAATCAAAACCCATTAATCTAAGAGCAGCTACACTTCTATAAAGATAGTTTTCACCTTCAGGCATATTGAATTCTTCACCTATTGCTACACGAACAGCAGGTGCAATCTGAGCTATTACAACCTTATCAGGATCATGCAGAGCTTCCCAGACTTCATCTGTATCATCTTTTACCTGTAATGCTCCTGTTGGACAAACAGAGACACATTGACCACAGTTAATACAATCAAGTTCTGCTATCGGCAAATTAAATGCCGGTGATACACCAATATCAGGTCCACGATTTGTAAAGCCAAGTACACCAACACCTTGAACTTCCGAACATACTCTTACACAGTCACCACAGAGGATACATTTATTTGGATCTCTCATAATTGACAACGATGAGCGATCCAGTTCTTCCTTAGGCTTTCTAGGTTTAAATCTGATATTTTTGATCCCCATATCTTCGGCAAGCTTCTGCAATCTGCAGTTACCACTTTT
Organism: uncultured Candidatus Cloacimonadota bacterium; assembly: GCA_964441785.1. Classification (GTDB taxonomy): domain Bacteria; phylum Cloacimonadota; class Cloacimonadia; order Cloacimonadales; family TCS61; genus CAYYLA01. Next base: position 1,845 of record CAYYLA010000244.1, read on the forward strand.
ACCACAGGTAGTACATTCCTGATGATTATTTGCCAAAAGTAATTCCATTATCATTTTACGCATCTTAACAAGACGTTCTGTATGGGTTTTAATATCCATATTTTCTTTGGGAGGAGTTGAACAAGAGGTAAAAAGATTCCCCTTTTCATCTTCTACCATACACATTCTGCATGCACCATAAACACTCAATTCAGAGTGATAACAGAAGGTCGGAATCTCAATCCCTGCATTACGTATTACTTCCAGAAGATTCTTCTCTTCACCGGTAAATGTTACTGTTTTATTATTTATTTTTAATGTCTTTCTTTCCATCTTTATATCTCCTATGAACTGATTGCACCAAAAGGACATGCATCAACACAACTTCCACATTTCACACAAACCTCAGGATCTATCGTATAAGGCTTTTTTATCTCTCCACTTATTGCATTAACCGGACAAATACGAGCACATTTTGAACATCCCTTACACAACTCAGGATCAATAGTATATGATACTAAAGCTTCACACTCCCCAGCTGGACATTGTTTGTTTTTGATATGGGCCATGTACTCTTCTTTGAAATATTTCAAGGTCGAAAGTACTGGATTCGGCGCACTTTTACCAAGACCACAAAGACTTGCATTCTTAATCGTCATCGCCAACTCCTGCAAAAGATTCAAATCATCCATCTCACCCTTTCCTTCGGTAATTCGTGTCATTATCTCAAGCATACGATTTGTTCCTTCACGACATGGAATACATTTACCACAGGATTCGTTTTGAGTAAAATTCATAAAATAACGAGCTTTCTCTACAACACATGTTTTATCATCCAGAATAACCAATCCACCTGAACCAATCATTGCTCCAGCTGCTTGCAGTGAATCAAAATCCAGAGGCATATCAAGATGCTCTTCCGTCAGGCAACCACCCGAAGGTCCACCAATCTGAACTGCCTTAAATTTACGGCCATCTTTTATACCACCACCAATATCAAAGACCAGTTCACGGAGCGTTATCCCAAGAGGAACTTCAACAAGCCCGGTATGATTGATATTACCAGTCATGGCAAAGATTTTGGTTCCATAGTTATTTTCACTTCCAACCTCTTTATACCAATCCACACCTTTTAAGAAGATCAATGGTACATTTGCATAGGTCTCTACATTATTTATGTTTGTGGGTTTACCCCAAAGTCCTTTTTCAGCAGGATATGGTGGTTTTACAGTAGGCATGCCACGACGTCCCTCAATAGAGGCAATCAAAGCAGTCTCTTCACCACATACAAATGCTCCAGCTCCTTTTTTAATTTTAAGTTGGAAGGAGAAATCCGATCCAAGAATATTGTCGCCTAACAAGCCAAAAACTTTGCACTGATCGATGGCTATCTCAAGGCGAGAAATTGCCAGAGGATATTCTGCCCGAACATATACATAACCTGTATCTGCACCAATTGCATAAGCTGCAATCAACATACCCTCTATAAGTTTGTGAGGATCACCTTCTATGATACTTCTATCCATGAATGCACCAGGGTCACCTTCATCAGCATTACAGATTACATATTTTTGATCACCTGGACTCTGACGCGCCAGATCCCATTTAAGCCCTGTTGGAAAACCTCCACCACCACGACCACGTAAACCAGACTCTTTTACCGCCGAAATAATCGCCTCAGGATCTGCTTGTTCCAATAACTTTTTAAAACCCAGATATGCTCCATGGGCTACAGAATCATTGATATTCTCTGGATTGATCAAACCGGACTCTGCCAGTACGCGACGCTCCTGTTTGGAATAAAATGGAATCTCATCCGCTATTTCAAATCCCTCAAACACCTTTTCTTTAATTATCTTACCTTCTATTAATGTCTTTTGCACAATATTTTCAACATCTTCTGGCTTTACCTTGCAGTAGAAAATTTTCTGTGGAAACACTTCTAATAAAGGACCCATCTCACAAAAACCACGACAACCGGTTTCAATGATATTAACCTCTGCATCCATGCCCTTGGCAGCCAACACTTCATCCAGTTTTTCTTTAATTGTCATCTCACCAGAAGATTGACAACCAGTTCCTTTGCAAAGAGCAATCTGAAATTTATATTTATCGTTATTTTTTGTATAAACAGCCTTCATCTTCTCGGCAATAGCAGTTGTCTCTTCATCAAAGTCACCAAAACCAAGACAGTAGTTAACAAAATCAGAACATGGTATTTTTGGATTCAGTAATGATTCTTCAGAAATTTTGTTAATTATTTTCATCATTTGCTCCCATATCATTAATCATTTGATCTAATTCGGAAACCTGAACATTTCCGTAGATTTTGCCATCAACAACAACTGCCGGAGCCAAAGCACAAGCGCCCAGACAGGAAACTGTTTCCAATGTCACATAAAGGTCTTCTCTGGTTGGATTTTCTGCACTCAAATTCAAACGTTTACGCAACTCTGTGATTAATTTACCAGAGCCACGCACATGGCAGGCTGTTCCTTCACAAATCTGGATAATGTGTTTTCCTTTGGGGGTTGTAGAAAATTGTGCATAGAATGTTGCCACACCATAAACATCCGCCATTGGTAATCCCATAGCCGTTGCAATAAAAGACAACAATTCTCTTGGTAAATAACGAAATTCATCCTGAACTTCCTGTAGGATAGGGATCAATGCACTGCGATCGGTACCATACTTCTCAATAATTTCCTGAACTTTGCGGAAATTACGTAGGGGTTCAACTTTTTTTGTTTCCATCTCGTCTCCTAATTATATTTTATTTTTATCGTTTTATTTTTCTTTTCTAAAATAGAGGCTATCTTCTTCATTATTTGTAATTTAATACCGAACTCTGCCGGCATATTAGCTGTTTGATGTGCAGGATTAATAGCTGTTCCAAGGTAAAAATGCACCTCATCCGCACCCAATAATTCCCTCACCAGCAACGTTACACCAGTTCTATTTAATTCTAATTTTTTATATGAAACATCTTTCTGAAGCAACTTCAAAGCATTGCTGATTGTAATAATGCCCTCTGTGCAAAGATGTATTCCGGGGATAACACCTATAGGTGGAACACCCTCCCGCATTGTGTTAATATC
>CAYYLA010000245.1:0-4897 GCA_964441785.1 uncultured Candidatus Cloacimonadota bacterium
AGCCAGCCTTAAAATGTTTTATCTTGGATATCATCCGGGCTTGACGCTCCACTGTCTGTGAACAGAAGATAAAAGCAACACCACCCAATCGTGCTAACTCAACCCCCATCTTATGTCCTGATACAGATTGCATCGCAGCTGACACAATAGGGATATTGAGATAATATTTCTTATCATCATTCTCAGAATAAACCAGGGGCGTGCGCAGATTGATACTTTCTACAGCGCAATCCGCAGTGGTTAAACCAGGTAATAATCTATATTCCATCAATGTTCTTGATGGTTCGGTAATAATACTCTTTGCCATTACAACTCCAATATTTATAGTTAGAGAGAAATCTTCACGGAATCAACCGGATACTTCTTCTCACAATATACACATCTAACCTGCTTGGATTTTCTGTCGGTTAATCTGAATTTCGATTTTATTCCCTCAACATTGGTAACACAGGTTGGATTAGGACAGGCAATGATGCCTTCCACATATTCAGGGATTTCCATTTCTATTTTTTTTGCAACTTTATAATCTTTTATAATGGTCATCGTTGCGTTAGGTGCTATTAAGGCGATACTATTTACTTCATGTTCAGATAATTCTCTTTGGTCAATTTTAATAATATCCTTTGTACCAATCTTGGCACTGCTCAAATTCATCCCGATCATTACAGTATCATTATTTCTTAGATTTAAGATATCAACAACCTTCAATACATTGCCAGCCGGAATATGATCAATTACAGTTCCATGTTCTATTGCACTTACTTTAATCTCTTTCATTTTACTCCTCCCAATAATATCGAAATAATTGCCTGTCTCATATACACCCCATTTTTAGCCTGTTGGAAATAATAAGCATAGGGAGTATCATCGACATCTGTATCGATTTCATTTACGCGTGGTAACGGATGCATTACTTTGAAATTATCTTTAACATTCTTCAGCATCGCAGCATTAATTACGTATGAGTCTTTTACTTTTTCGTAATCCTCGGGATCAGTAAATCGCTCTCTCTGAATACGGGTTACATACATGATATCGAGTTTCTCAATATTTGCTTCTGCTTCTTTCACTTCTGTGTATTTTATCTGTTTTTCATCCAGATCTTCCAGGATGTATTTCGGCATTCTCAAATGTGATGGTGATGCAAAATAGAAGGTTGGATTAAAATCCGACATCGCCTGAACAAGTGAGTGTACAGTACGACCATAACGAAGATCGCCAACAACCCCAATAGTCAAATTTTCAAGAGTTCCCTGTGTTTTAATAATTGAATAGAGATCAAGCAGAGCCTGGGTTGGATGCTGATTTGCACCATCGCCAGCATTTACAACCGGGATATCAACAACTTCAGTAGCATATCGAGCCGATCCTTCTACAGCTGTTCTCATTATCAGGATATCAGCATATTGAGCTATTGTCTGTAATGTATCTGCAAAGGATTCACCTTTCTTAACTGATGAGCCGGCAGTCCCACGCATTGTTATTGTTTGACCATTGAGTTTTTTCATTGCTGTTGCAAAAGAGAAATGGGTTCTGGTAGAAGGCTCAAAGAATAAAAGTGCAGCCAACTGACGATTCATATCCGGGGAAATCTCTCCCTTCTCAATCTTTCCAGCAATATCCATAAAACGTAAAATATCTTCCTTACTCAGATCTCTCATTGATATAAGATTCTTCATACTTACTCCTATTTATTTATCCTGTTATAATACTCTTTCCAACCACGTTTGCGATACTCTTTTGCAGCATCTCCCGGATTATCAGATCCGTAAATACCACGACCAACTATTATACAATCAGCACCACCACGAACAGCCATCTCAACCGTAACATATTGTTGACCAAGAGCATCTGTTCCAGCTTCCAGTTTTACACCCGGCATCAATAATAAGGTTCCTGCTGGCAATTTGTTTTTGTATCTACGAATATCATCCTCATCTGTGCCATGACCAATGAAGCCCGATACAACGTCGATATTCTTTTTACCAATCGCCAATGCTTTGCGGGTATAGGTTTCATTTATCAGATTACCTTTTGATGACATCCTGGCTAAAATAAATGAACTGCGATTGTCTATTCCTTCAAATAATCCCTTCAATATTCCTTCGCCTGGTACTACATGAACAGTTACAAATTCTGCCCAATCGGCTATCTTATATACACCTTCTCGATATTGTTTACGTACTGTATTACCGATATCGGCAAACGTTCTATCTTCGAAGATTAAGAATTCGTGTTTCTCTGCAAGAGCCTGTAATTTCTCGATAAATGCTGGCGTATAATTTTCAATTATATCTACATGGGTTTTTAACATTACAATCTCTGGAGCTGCTGCTTCGAGAATTGAGAAAAATTTATCCTGCTCAGAAACATCCAGCGAAAGAATAAGATTGGATTGCTTTTTCATCATTAAATCATGTAATTTTCTGGTCAAAGGATTCATCACATCGCTATCTTCAGCTTCCTGTTTTGGTTGCGCTAATGCGGCTGTGAAGAGTTTGATATCATCACGTTGACATTTTGAGATCACATAATTGTTAAATAAGGTATCAAGAATCTCATCCAATGTCATTAAACTGTGCAATGTGTATCCCTGTCTCGCCAATTCCTCTGTACCATTAGCAATACGATCGATTACAACAACAAAATCTTTTACCACAACGCCCTCTTTTTCATAGGCTTTTGCTGTTTCTATCTTACTCTCACCTGTGGTAATAAGATCGTCAATCACCAGACATTTAGCACCTTTTTCAAAGGTCCCGATCACGTTTTTGCCTGTACCGTAAGCTTTCTCCTCTTTTCGCATATAAACAAGAGGTTTCTGCAGTTTGGATGCTACCAGCGATGCGATAGGTAACGCAGTGTAAGGGATACCGGTCAATACATCAAAATCCATATCTTTGATGCGTTCTACGATTAAATCTGCAACACCTTCCAGAATATCAGGATGCGATATCATATCCCGTAAATCAATATAAAAAGGTGAAACAATCCCACTCTTAAGTGTAAATTTCCCAAATTTAATTGCCCCTATTCTTGATAATTCAAGAATGAATTTTTCATTTGTCATTCTCTGCTCCTTTATATTTTACATTTCCATTCATTAACGTATATCTTACTACACCCTTTAACCGTTGACCTATCCAGGGTGAATACCTGGCTTTGGTCCTAAAATTTTCAGGCTCTACAACCCAATGCTGATCCGGGTCAAAAATCACCAGATCGGCAGGTTTACCAATTTCTATCACTCCTGCATTATTTATGTTGAATATTTGAGCAATGTTCCGGGAAGTCAAATCAATTAATTTTTCCCAATCCAGATAACCCTGTAACCTTGCTGTATTAAGCACTGACAAGCTTGTTTCCAACCCGGGAAAGCCTGATGGCGCTTCAGCATATACCCTGTTTTTTTCAACCAGTAAATGAGGAGCATGATCAGTGCCAACTGTATCAATAATTCCATCATTTATACCCTGCCACAATGCTTCATTATCTTTAGCTGTACGCAGGGGAGGATTTACCTTACCATAATTTTCAACCTTTGATAATATATCCTCGTTTAGCGTTAGATGATGAGGAGTAACCTCACAGTAGATGGGATAATCCGGTTTATATTTACGTATCAATTGGATCTCTTCTGCGGTTGAAACATGTGCTATATATAGTTTATTACCGATTTCAGAAGCCAACTCCAGACATAGTTCTGTTCCCCTAATCGCAGCCTCTCTGTTTCTTAATCTATTGTGATCTAATATTGTAGGGTCAGGATATTGCGCCTTATATTGATCAAGAATGTGTTGCAACTCTGTATGTACTGTGGCCACAGTATTATACTCTTTAGCTAATTTGAAAATCTCAGCTAACTTGTCCCGCTGGAATAGGACATCATTAGAGCTGGATGCTGCCAGAAATATTTTTATACCACAAACATCATCCGGTTGTGTTTCCAGAACTTCTCTTAATTGCTCAAGATTGGTATTATTGGCTCCAAGATATATTTTGAAACGGACAAGTGATTTTGCTGCTGCTTCGCGTTTCAATTGAAGTGTTGCAAGATTTTCTGTAGCTGGTATTGTATTTGGCATATCGAATATCGTGGTTATCCCACCTGCTAAAGCGGCTTTAGATGCAGAAATCCAATCCTCTTTATCCTTTTGCCCTAAATCACGCACATGAACATGAGGATCGATTAATGCTGGCAAGACGACCTCACCATGCATCTGCAGAGTTGTGTCACAGATATGATCTCTTGGTCCAATCTCGGTTATCAAACCATTCTCAACCATAATATTGCACACCCGACCATTCAGGTTTATCTGCTTTATCAAAAGACTATTGAAATTCATTTCTCAATACCTTTAAAATTCATATCGTTTACCCGTTGCATCACGATGATAAGCTCCAAATTCGCTGAGTTGCTCAACCTTTTCTTTTGGTAAAACTGGCCCTTCGACACAAAGTCTTATCCCCAATGGATCCATAGTACAATTACCACAGATTCCTATCGCACATTTCATATAACGCTCAAAAAGATATTCATATTCCAGTTTGGATATATGGGGCTGGAGAGCTTTCATCATCATTTCAGGTCCCGAAGCATAAACATAATCGAAATCTTCTTCTTTTATAGCTTCCAAAGCCAGATCTACAGATGTCCCCTCTCTACCTAAACAACCAGATTGTGTTATATTATCATAGGTTACACCTAATGCCCTAAATCTGTCACAAAAAACAAGATCATCTTTTGTCCTGCTACCATTTACAACAGTCACATCCGCACCTTTCGTGAGTAACTCTTTAGCCAGAAAATATAGAGGTGGTACTCCATATCCTCCCCCAACCAGCAAAACCTTACCTCCAGATACAAAAAAAGAGGAACCATACGGCCCTCTTACAG
>CAYYLA010000246.1:0-1196 GCA_964441785.1 uncultured Candidatus Cloacimonadota bacterium
ACTTCTGGCAAAAGCCCGGGACTTACACGCTAGAAGGTTGGAAGCAAGCGCGTAATAATATCTTACATAATAATTTATGAATTAAATTTGGGTCGGATAACATGCTTTGTCATTAGGGTAGTGGATTAGAAGCGCTCCACGAAACCGTGACAACTCATGGGATTCAACCACAAGAGTCAGCTCTTTTTCATCTGCAGTGAAAAAGGCTTCGGCGCTGACACCCTTCATCTAATTTCATTGGCTTGCAGAACCTCAAAAAGACTATCTGTTCAACGCTCCTCTTCTAAACATCGAAAATTCTGGAAATTTGTAAGAACCTGTCAAGAAGAGTTATAAAAAAAAAGAGCCGCAGTAAATTGCGGCTCTTTTTTGCCCTTAATCCATCAGGATCATATTCAGGAGGTTGGATTATTTTACACTATCAATAATACAATAAGTGTTTAATAAAATTGTGCAACGAAAAAGGGGGGAGTAAAGGAATGCCTCCAAGGCACAAAGCTATAAAAAAAGCTAAAATTGAAAGTTCCAATCCTAATTGGTGTATCAGAGACGGTGCCAATGCATCTAAGTTTTCAGCAATTTTAGGTAAAGACGGAAGCCAGAAATTCTAAAATTCCTGGCTTCTAAAAAAAACTTATTCAATCTTTGCTTTGTTTCAATGTCTTAATTCTAATCTATTTTAAAAATTTCAATCATATAACCATCATCTTCATCACCAGATATATGATAGATTTTGTCTCGAAAAGATTTGGTAAAATTCCTTCCGCTATCGGTAGGATATTTGGCAAAGATCTCTCCTTCATCATTAAAAATGTACCAGATATTGGTATTTTCATCAAGCATTGTTTTTACCCAGAGATTACCCTTATAATCTTCAAACATTGTCTGAACCGCAGCAAAATCCTTCCAATTCTGAATATCAAACCCACTTGAATCCTTGAATTTTTCGCGATCTTCAATATTTTCTTTAGATAGTGGTATGGGTGTATACTCTTTTGTAAAAGTATTATGTTCAATATTAGAATCTGACGAATCTGGTGATTCTGGTTTTTGGTAAACATTGTTTAGACTCTTAATTTCAATTAATTTTAAAGTATCAAAATTAAATTGAATTGTTTGTGTTTCAAATATAAAATCCACTACAGCATGTTGGATAAATTTTTGGTAATGTTTTGGTGTTGACACCTTGTGCAACG
>CAYYLA010000246.1:1206-4876 GCA_964441785.1 uncultured Candidatus Cloacimonadota bacterium
AACATCAATAGAAAATTCATTAGTTTGGGTTGTGGTAATATAGATGAGTTCTTTACCACAAGCCGCTGTCATATTATTACCGAAATCATAGCGTGTATAATCCATATCGATTTGTTTTATAACGAACGTTGTGTCTGGTTTAACTAGTTGAGCTTTAAAGGTATAGGTGAGACCTCCCCCAGATGTATCGAAACTGTGATTCATTTGGAATTCTCCATCGGCAATATCCTTTTTGATAGTGCAAAAATCGGGTTCACTTTGCTCTGTCCGCAGATAGTTTAGATCAAAATCGTAAAATGTGCTTCGAAATAAGGATGAATCATAGATCTCTATCTCACCACGTTTTTCATGGACATAGATGGGAGTAGGAGTAAGAAACTCACCAGGGCCTTCACCTTCTTTGAAAAGATCGGCAATGAGATTGCCTTCAAAATCGAAGACTTTAATAAATTTTTCACTTAAACTTATGATGATAATACCTTTTGGATAGATTGCCCACAGATCCAAGGTTTCCATCTCATCTGATAAATCTATTGTGCCAACTGAAGTGAGTGATATATCTTCAACATCTGGTTTTAATGCGTTTGTTTTGTTTGTCTCCGCACATCCAAAGAATGCAGTAAAAATGATTAGTAAAGCTAATACGCTCAGAATTTTTTTCATCTGATCTCCCATAATATAAATTTAATTGCAAAATCTATCAACTCCAGTGATTGTCAAAAGATAAATAATTGACGAATAATATTCAATATTGAATTTAACACCATGAAGAAAGTAATCAAGGAATATTATCTAGGCTTACTGTATGCCTTTATCGCTCTATTTTCCTGGGGGATACATGGACCCGCGGGGAGATATCTAGCTTTACAGGGTGTGGATATGAATTTTGTATTCTCGATTCGCATTTGGATTGGATGTTTGATATTCTTTATTTTTCTTACTGCAAAAGGAGCGCTTAAGGTTGATCTAAAAGAGAACTGGAAATTGGTTTGGGGGTTAGCTGTCGTTGGGCTTGTGATAAACTCGATGCTTTATCATCTTGCTTTGATATATCTACCGGGCACGATGGTTATGATTTTGGAAAATCTAGCGCCGATTTTCGTTTTGTTGATGTCATATATTCTCTACAAAAAATATCCATCAAAATATGAGATTACAGCCCTGCTTCTTTCGTTTATTGGGATTTTCTTTATCATAGCCGGCAAGGGTAGTTTTCCGAAACTTGGAGATAATTATTATCTTGGAGTAATCCTTGGTGTTACAACTGGCTTAACCTTTGGGTTCTATGTCTTTTTCTCCTCTGTTTTAGTGAAACCATTAAAATCGGATCCTGTATTGATTATTCAATTTCTTTTCAGGATTTTTCTTATATCCTCTGTCTTGGTTATTCCAATTGTATTATTGTCAGGTCAAAAACCTGTTGGTTTTAAACAATGGTTCTGGCTGATAGAGATGGGGGTTTTTCAATCTGGATTATCTTATATTTTCTGGAATTTGGCATTAACGCGAATTTCTGCTAACAAGGCATCGATATTGTTTTTATTCACAATATTTTTCACAACGATAAATGAGATAATTTTTCTTGGTTTACGATTGAATTTCACCTTGATATTTGGTGGTTTATTCATTATTATTGCAGGTTATCTGGTAAAGTTGGATAAGAAGGAATAGATGTGAAAAATCAAAACCCGACTCGGGTTTTGTTACACGTCCAATCAGATAGTATAGCAACTTTTTAACTTACTATTAACGAATAGGTTAAACTAAAGGGATATGATATTTGTTCTAATTCTATATTTTTGTAATTTACTCTCATAAGATGTTTAAATACAATGGAATAGCATGGATAATATATTAAAAATGGTTAACCCGACTCGGGTTAACAGGGATATCACTAAATATGAAATTAAGTGGCAGTAACATCTTTAGTAATAATTAATTATGATCACATAATTGATTGATTTCGTTATGGTCTTATAGAAATATTGCATATAATATTTGTCCGTTAAAGATCATTATATCAATAAATTAGCTTTTGGGGAAACTGAAAGAACTAAACCCGACTCGGGATAACCCGAGTCGGGTTTATAATAAAAGAAATTACTTCAAAATCAGCATCTTCTTGCTGATATCATAATCATCTGTTTTCAGCCGATAAAGATAAACACCACTTCCAACTTCGTTATTGTAATCATCGTAGCCATCCCAATGATAGGTATGTTCTCCGGGATTAAGATTATCATTTACCAAGGTTGTCACACGCTGACCTTTAAGATTATATATAACCAATTGACCAGATTGTTCATCTGGCAGTGAGAAGGAGATGTTTGTACCAGAGCTTCTGGTATTACCTGAGACAAACGGATTAGGATAGTTACGTAATCTAACATTGTCAATTTCAGGAATTTCCATGTCATCGCTGGAAGAGAAGTCCGGTTCGTATGTTTTCATATTAATCATCCAATTTGCATCGATTCCCTCTTCATCCAAAAGATTGTCCCATCCTGATAGATTGATGTAAGCACCATTACCATCAGCAACAGGTCCATTGTCATACCAGCCGATATTTCCGTCATAGGTGTGGATTTGATATCCAACCCAGTAATCGCTGTCGGCTGTAATAGTGATAGGATCAGGGATAAAATGATCTATCCATTGGTTGGCTTCAAAACTGTCTATCTCCGCAGAATAGATCAGGTTATAAGGATTATATGCTCCAGCAGAGGTTTTATAGACTTTCATATTTATCCAGCAACTATCTGATGAGGCTGGAGCTAAGAAGCTTAGACGTCCAATTACGTTGTCAATATCATTTGTCAGCTCTTCTGCAGGGAATCTGGTTGAAATCTCTGTAAGTAAAGAGGGGGCATTTTCGTAAACAGCATTTTCCTCATTATACCAGTTCCAGGTTGTTTCATCACTCCAATCTTCAAGTTCCAAGGTCAGGTTAGGATTATTGCCATCCAAAGTTACTACAGTATCGAGATAATAATATCCATCCTTAACAGCAGTGATATAGTATTCACCTGCTGGCATATAAGGTATTTCAAAATATCCTTCGGGATCTTCAACAACAATTTCATAATTACGTTCCCCCGAGATATGAATTAATGTCCCAGCTGGATTGTCAGATCCGGTAACAACAACTCCATTACAATAAAAGAAGGTGGATAAATAATCTATAACTTCTCTAACGGTAACAAATGTAGCCTGCTCTGCATTAGGGATTGATACGCCGCTTGAAACGTGAATAAATCCTGCTGAGAGACAAGGTGAAGCATCCCAGCTTGAGCCATGGATATCCTGATACCACATTCCCAGGTAAGCAATGAATTCACAAAGATAAGCTCCGGGATTACCACTCCAATCTATCCAGGCATTTACAGGTGTTTGAAAGTCTACGGCAGATTCAATATTCTCCATCGGAAGCGTTGAATGGCGAATATAACCAATATCAACAGTATCATCTGGTGGGTTGGGTGTTGGATAGTAGGGGTATGTTCCATCTGAGACCCATGAGTTAAGATTTCTGGCATTATACTCAATCTCCCAGGGTCCAGCTCCTGCTCCGAAACTGATGATTGCTATTGGTTCATATTCAGCGGTCAGCGCCCAAAAATCATCCCAGGTATCCTGATAATCTACCTCCAGATCACCCTGATAATTTGTT
>CAYYLA010000247.1:0-4832 GCA_964441785.1 uncultured Candidatus Cloacimonadota bacterium
TATATTTTATCCAATCTCCATCGCTACTTACATAGTTTTGATTATAATGGGTTGAGTCATTAATTGATGCCATTCTGGCTTTATTGGGAAGGTCGTATTTCCTTCGTTCTTTATTGCTACCTAATTCCCAATCCTCTCGATATCCAATATGAGGAAGTATAGTGCTGTTGATAAACGTACCATTCTGTTGAACCAGATCAGGACCGGAATTTTGGGAAAATCCTTCATTATTATACTCGAAACTGAAATCCATAAACAGACTATCCTGAGGATTAAGAGAGTGTTGCAATTGATAGATTTTATAGCCGAAATGTTCGTTGTCTTCTATTAATTCGGTAGATTCGTACAATGCAAATTGGATAGAATCAAATACGGGATCAAGCAGAATATGCAACTCCTCAATGGATTTATTGCTGATGTTTTTCAGAACATATCTACCACTACATTTGAAATTTCTCTTGTTTGGATAGATATCCAGATTGATATCAACTTCCTGGATTTTGGGTTGATTTAGACCTTGATATTTACTGTAAAGTTCTTCATACTTTACACGTTCTCTGGTATAGTATTTCGTGCTATGGAACTCATTCCTGATGTTGATGTTATAGAAGATATACATACCGGAAATCGCGATAAGTGCCAGCGTGGTTAACATTGTATAACGATATTGTCTTGATGAAAAATCGATGATTCTCCTGAATCTGGATTTCAGATTGATCTCCTTTCCTCTTACCATTATTCTATTACAAATAATCAGAAAAAGAATCGCAACAAGCATCCAATATGCAGATAGAGAAAGGAAACGAATCCAATAGTGACCAAAGTGATTCATATCCGAATAGATCAGATTCATGCCTTTACCAAAACGTAAAAGATAGTGTTCAATACCCAATCTTGGTGAATATAATAGGAAGAAGTAAGCTCCCAGAACCAGGAAATGACTCAGATATTTGTTGTTAACAATTACATGTATGATGAAAACCAGGGAAGTGAGCACGAAAAACTTAAGAAATTCTATACCCAGAAGGAACCTGAGATAGAGCATAATATCGATATCGGTAAATCCACTAAATAATTGGAAGAGGATGCCAAAAATCATAAGCATGCCAAAGAAAACAAGATTTACCACTTGGATAGAGGCAAATTTGGAGAGAAGATAAACCCAGTTAGGCACGGGACAGGAATCAAATATTAATTCACTCCGGGTTGATCGTTCTCTCCAGATCAATTCTGCTGTGTAGATCGTAATAAAAGTTAAAATCAGTAATGTGATACCATGATTAATGGCCTCTACAATTGTCCAGGTTAATGGTAGAGTAGAGGTACCATAAATCTTACCACTTTGTACAATAATGGTGAAAGCAAGCAGTAATCCCAATCCTGATATTACATAAAAGGGAGGACTTTTCAAAATACCTCGTACCTGGATCCTGATAAGCTGAATAAATTGTGCAAAATGTGCTTTAAAATCAAATCTTCTATTAACGATTGGCTGTTCTGCGATATTATTTATAGTCTCAGATGGTTGTTCGCTGATAATTCTTTTACCTGATTTCTCAGACAGAAAATAACTGAATTTGAAACCCTTTAAAAGATAACCAATTACAGCAGAAGATATACCTATCCAAAGTAACCTGTTGTATAAAAGAATCCCTTTAAGCGGGATAAAAAGTTGATTGATTTCTGTTACGGTCCAGTTCTTGGTTACAAGTGCTAAGGCTGTACCACCCATTGCATCCAATATTGCTGCCAAATTTTCATATTTGATATCACTGATAAGACTGTCAGCAACAAGATAGCTGATGAATATTATGAAGGCAGATAGATAGACGGTGAAGCTCTTTCGTGATTTTAACCCGACAACAAGAAACAGTGCTCCGGTGAATAGTAGATTAGGTAACGTTATTATCAGATAAGGATAAAGATAGGCCATTAAACGATATGGTCCAAAATAGATTGGATCTATAAATGGGGTTTTACTGCCAAGAAAAAGACCAAGAGTAAAAAAGAGATTTATCATTAACAAAACAACAATACTTCCCAGAAAGCGGCCAAGTATCAATGTGCTCTTCTTTATCGGTTTTGTATAGATTAAGGCATGGATTTTGTGCTCGAAGTCGCGACATGCGGTTTCACTCATTACGGCTGCTGTAATAAAGAGAGAGAAGATGCCAATAGCTAGAATGTACATTGTGTTTAGATAGGGAGAATTTACGAATGTCTTGGTCCCTCCACCCAGGATTATAGTCAATCCCGGTATTGTTCCACCTATTGCAATTACAAAAAGTGCTCCACAAAGCAGGAATATGGCGGAATAGATATATGTGGAGAGTTTCCTCAGTTTATGATTAATCTCATAGGTAAATATTTTCCAGAACATGTTACTCTCCTAATTTGTGGTTTGATGCATGCCAATTGTGTGAAAATAGATGTCTTCCAGGCATGGTTTGATGGGCTCAAATTCATTTCCCGGCTTTTCTTCACTATAAACATGTATATGCCTCTTTCCGGCAAAGAGTTGATTCGATATTACATTATATCTATCGCTGTACTCTTCCAACTGGTTTTTCTCGATCAAAGTCCGCCAGGTCTTTCCCGTAAATTTTTCTATCTCTGTAATGGGATTTCCTTTTAATAAAACCTTACCATGATCAATTATCGCCATATCTGTGCAAAGATCGCTAACATCGTCTACAATGTGGGTTGATAGGATAACAATGATGTTTTCGCCCAGTTCGGATAGAAGATTGTGGAAACGATTTCTCTCTTCAGGATCAAGACCTGCGGTAGGTTCATCTACAATAAGGATTTTTGGATCACCTAACAATGCCTGGGCGATGCCAAACCGTTGTTTCATCCCACCTGAAAAACCGCCCAGCTTATTGTTGCGAACATCCCAGAGATTTGTTTTTTGTAAAAGAGATTTTACTGTGAGAGCTCGTTCCTTGCGATTAATGATACCCTTTAATAGAGCAAAATGATCAAGCATTTTATAGGCTGTTTCTTTTGGATATAGATCAAATTCCTGTGGTAAAAAACCAAGATTTTCTCTGACTTTGTGTTTCTGATTTAAAACATCAATACCGGCAAAAGTAATGGTACCATTATCCGAATCCTGTAATGTTCCAATGATACGCATCAGGGTTGATTTCCCTGCTCCGTTGGGTCCCAATAATCCAAACATTCCCTGCTTGATTTCCAGATTAACTTCTTTTAATGCCTGCACCCCATTAGGATAAGTCTTTGATAAATTGGATATTCTTAATTCAGTATTCTCAAACATTTCAACCTCCAATGTTTTAGTGTCATAGTTTACTGGTACACCAAAATGATAGATCGGTTGGTTTGTCAAATATTTTTTTCTTCAGCTGTTAAATTAATTTAATTACAGGAGGGGCGATACCAGTCTTGCTACAGATTCAGAACCCTTTATCCAATTGCTTCTTTGTTGAAAAGAGGAAAAATCAACTAAGCGGCTGTTAGCCAAGTCGATTTCAAATTGATCTAATATTTTACAAGTATATTCTTTATCATAAATAATTGCATTAATCTCAAAATTCTGTTTGAAACTACGAATATCCATATTGGCTGAACCAACAGATACAAATTCATCATCTACCAATAAAATTTTAGAATGTATAAATCCTTTTGTATAATGATATATTTTTACACCGGCTTGCATCAATTCTTCGTAATAGGAATGTGTTCCCAGGAAGACGATGGTATGATCAGCTTTATGTGGTAAAATGATTCTGACATCAATTCCGCTTAAGGCTCTAGTTACCAGGGCTGTAATAATGCTTTCGTTCAAGACGAGATATGGGGTTGTAATATAGATTTTTTCTTTAGCTTCTGTAATGGCATAGAAATATAATTGCATGATGTTTTCCCAATGAGAATCGGGGCCGGAAATGGCGAATTGCACTGGAAGGTTATTGGCTATCTCATGAGGTGGAAAGAATTTCTGCTGTTGTATTTTTTCATCGGAATAGAAACTCCAATCAATAAGAAAAGATTTTTGTAGGGAGTATACGCAACTACCCTGTAATTTAAGATGAGAATCGCGCCAGAAGCCAAATTTTTTTGATGTACCCATATATTTGTTACCGATATTTACTCCGCCGATAAAGCCTATTTTTCCATCAATGATTACAATTTTCCTATGATTACGAAAGTTTAATTTACTTGATAAGATAGGGAACAGGACTGGCAGGAATGGAACAATCTGAACACCATTATCCAATAGAGGTTTGAAAAAGCTCTTTCGTAATCTCCAACTACCTACGGCATCATAGATCAAACGTATTTCTACACCTTCTTTGGCTTTCTTTAGCAGGATTTCCCGCAATGTATTTCCTGTGTCATCGTTATTGATCGAAAAATATTCCAGATGAATATGGTGTTTTGCCTGGGTTATGGATTCGAAAATTTCACGATTTGTGGTAGCCCCATCATGGTAAGTCTCTATTTGATTATTTATTGAGAGTAGTGAATGATTATTATGATATAGAAGTTTTACGATGGGAGCGTGTTTGAGCGAATCAATATCTGGTTTTTGAGCGTTTGATGTTGGTGTATTGATTAATAGCTGTTTGAAATCTTCCATCTGCTCAGAATCCAGGCTGGCTTTATTACGGAACATTTTGCGTTTTCTGTAATTGATCCCAAACATGATATACAAAATGAATCCTACAACAGGAAGAAAAATCAATATCTGTAACCAGGCTATTGTTATAACAGGTTCATTGTTGTCACGAATAACTGTATAAATAACGGTGAAAATTGTAAGAGCAAATATAATGTTTATGACAACAGAAAGCGTATCCCATATT
>CAYYLA010000248.1:0-4826 GCA_964441785.1 uncultured Candidatus Cloacimonadota bacterium
ATGCAGAAAATATCTACTATGAAACGGATTATATGAGATATTTTAACTCAACTTGGCTACATTATGGTTTGTCTGAAATTGGGAGTGATAAAGCGTATAAGCTTGATATGTCGCATGATCAAGATAAGTATAATTATTATAATGAAGGTACACTTTTCGATCCAGCTTCTACTATTGATCTTTATGCCGGACAGGAGAACTGGATCGGATATTGGCTCGAAGATAGTCAGGATATGAATGCCGCTTTCGGATCAGATTTTACAAAAGTTACTTCAATGAAATCAGAATACTGGTATTATAAGCCATTTTCAAGCGGTTTAAGAGGTTTGGGCCAAATTCAAATTCCTTCATCAAGGATAAGACCTCTTCATTATGGTAATGGTTATATTGTTGAGGTTAGTGAAGATATAATTGGCTTCAGTTGGGATTATCAAAACAATAATGCTTCTAAAGATTTAAAACAAAAAGTTGAAAATTTCACTTATACACAGGATAACGATTATGAATCAATAGACATAATCGGAATAAATGAAGAGGTTGTTGAGATTGGGGCAATTTCTGATGGCGTTTGTATTGGGGCATCTGTAGTAGATGAAGAAAATGAACAGATTTTGATTTACCCTGATGTACGCAGTAATAGCCCGATCTATTTTGAACTTGTTTATGAAGGAAGAGAACGGACTCAGTTGATTACTGATTATGTCACCTATGATATTGATTTGGATAATTTTGTATCAGAACCGATATATGTAAATGATTCTGATTACAACCTAATTTCTTTTAATGAAATCGTAGGAGATTTACCAACAAAAACAAGTTTATTTAACAATATTCCCAATCCATTTAATCCAGCCACAACAATATCATACGATATAGCTCAACAGGCTAATGTGGAGATCGAGATCTATAACATCAAGGGTCAAAAGGTAAAAACATTGATAGATGATAAGATTTACAAGGGATCTTATTCAACAGTCTGGTACGGTGATGATGATAATGGTTCAAAAGTTAGTTCGGGTGTATATCTTTATAAACTCAATGTAAATGGAAAGACTGTACAGAGCAAGAAGTGTTTGATGCTGAAATAGTGTCATAAGCACTTATTCTAAAGAGAATTAAATTGGAATTTAAAGCAGAAAGCAGAAAGCAGAAAGCAGAAATCATGAAAGATTGATGTAACTGAAATATCTCAGAATAACTCTGGATTGGACTGAAGAAATCATTATTAGAGATTATTGGATTAATTCAATGATTGTTCATTTTCAAAAAAAGAAGGCGACGATAAATTCGTCGCCTGAACTTTTAGAAATATAGGATACTCAATTTCCACCTTTGGCAAGGTTTATCAACCACTACGAAACTGGGTCAACCATCAACCATCAACCGTTAACCGTTAACCGTTAACCTACTTCACCTTCACCATCTTATTAACAACAGAAGAATTAGCACTGCTGATTCTGTAGAGGTAGATACCAGAACCTACCGGATTGTTTTCATCATCGGCTCCATCCCAGCTTACCTGATGAAATCCTTCCGACATATCGGTGCTATTGATTCTCTTAATCTGTTGGCCTTTTAGGTTGAATATTGTGATCTCAACATCAGATGGTGATTTGAGAGAAAAACAGATTTCAGTAGCCGGGCTTCGAAGAGATCCGGAGGAGTTAAAGGGATTTGGCCAGTTACCATGTGAGATAATTTCAGCATATTCAGGAATCAAAACATCCTCTGCATCAACTATCACATCAATACCACCGGAAATACAGGCAACGATACCATCACGGCTACCAGCAATCATTTCCCAGGAATCATCACCAATCACGTCCGGAATAACACCAATTGCATCGACAGCAGAAGGCATGGTAACAGAATCGAGGATATCTCCATTTGTCCCATCCAGGAAGTAAGCATTATTATTTAAGCAGCCAATAACAGCATCATTAATCTCATCACCGTTGATATCAGGAATTACAGCAACGGAAAGTGAATTATCGCCAAGATATTCGTTCCAGATATTTGCACCGGTTAATCCATCAATTGTATAAGCAGATGATCCCGAATGTTCAACCAGAATATCGGTAGAACCATTATCATTAAGATCATTCATTGTCTGAAAGCGAGTTATCAAAGTAAAACCACCGATGCTTCCCGACCATAAAATAGAACCGTTTGTAGCGTTGAATCCATAATAATTACCGGAGAAATCTCCAGCAGCAACATCCATAATACCGTCATCATCGATATCATCAACTTGAGCAAGAGCCCAGACCGAACTGCCTGGTGTGTCAAAATTCCAGATAAGGTTACCATTATTTCCATCAAAAGCCATAACTTTTCCGGTTGTTTCATAGGCATCAGAGGCGCCGGCTAAAACATCTGCGATTCCATCATCATTGATATCACTGATAGAATTAACTGAGAACACCGGACCACCAACGTAGTAATCCCAGATAAGATCTCCGCTTAAGCCATCCAAACAAAAAACGCGTTTTGGACCTGTATCGGTGGCATCATCACCGGCTCCGGCAACAACATCGGGGAATAGGTCACCATTATGATCATATCTCCAATCCACTTGATAAACCCAACCTCCGGTTCCATAGGCATCTGTGTTGAAGGTCCAAAGAATCTCTCCGTCTGCACCACTGAAAGCTCTAATTACTTTCAGGCCACCGGATGTGCCAATTACAACATCCTTTATTCCATCGTCATCAATATCAAAACCTGTGATCAGACCTTTTTGTGAGTAGACATAACCCGATCCCATATCAATGTCCCAGATAATGTCTGCCATATCATCAGAAGCGCTGTTGAACATGCGCAAATGACTATCTTCTGAACAGATTGCTACATCGGTAAAGCCGTCATTGTTAGCATCATCAATCGCTAGAATTGCCTTGGGTGAATTATCGTAACCTGTGGTAATCTGATAATCCCAGATAACAGAACCTAATGGCCAATCCTGCGTGTAACCTGAACCGGATAGTTCAATATTTATTGTTGATTCATCGCTGTCATTAGAGCTGATAATCAACTGGTCGGTAATATAACTTTCATCCTCAGGGTGGAACCAGACGTGAATATCAACGGTATCACGAGATGGTATCGTTAGAGGAAATTCCAGATTTTCATCCACTGCAAAAAGCGTGTTTTGGCTTGCAATATTATCGATAATCAGCGACATCATACCCTGATTATGAATTGAGATGAATTGTCCGGTTGTTGCTCCTATTCGTACCGATCCAAAATCAAGACTATTGGGATAGAATTCTATCTCCTGCTCTGGATTTAATCCATATCCCTGCACAAATAATGTCTCCTGAGGATTTACCGGATCATTGGAGTCTATATATACGTCTGATTCAAATAATCCCCATTCATCAGGCATGAAAATAATGTCGAAACTCTCTGTTTCACCAGTATTGATGGTGTAGGGAAACGTTAAATCAATTGTAAAAGCAGCATCGTTAAAATCAATAGCACTAATCTCCAGTGGTGCTGTTCCAAGGTTGGATATGTTTATCGTCCAGCTCTCAGACGTTTCTACTTCTACATTACCAAAATTATGTTCACTTTGATCAATAGAGATAACAGGATTTCCTGCCCCGCCCAGATCAACTTTGTAGAGAAAATCAACGTCATAATCACTGCCGGCATCGATGTACCAGAGGTATTGTCCATCAAAAACAACTCCGGCCGGATCTACACCTTCCGATGGATGTGACTCAAGCATTGTTCCATCTGCAGGATCGATCTTGTAAATGGCATCACCCCAGTAATCGGCCATCCAGAGATTCTCATTTTCGATGCATAAATCCCAGGGTTGATTATCGGGGGCTGTAAACTCCTGCAGGATAGTACCAGAGCTATCCAACTTATAGATATATCCATCAGGATCATAATAGGTCGAAACCCAGAAATCTCCATTATCAAAAGCAATGCCAGACATATAATGATCCGGAAGATTGAATTGTGATATCAAAGATCCCGCTGTATCAAATTGATAGGCAACAGCTGGTGATGATGATGAACCCGGATGATCTGTTGTCCAGAAATAACTGCCATCATAGGTCAATCCAAAAGCATCCTCCTGTGGCCCTGTGCAAAGCAGTGAATAACTTCCCGTTTGTGGATTGATCTGATACACCTGATTCCCATCTGCTCCATAGATTCCCGTATATAAATTCTCTCCATCCCAGGCCAGTCCAGAGGCACTTTCGGGCACCTGAAACGTCTCTACAATTGTCCATTCTGCATTAAGTGATACTAAAAATATTAGACATAAGATAATAAATTTTGCTTTCATACAACCTCCATCATGCACAAAATAAAGAAATTAGATTACTTTTTGTCAATCACGAATCTATGATATTTTTATGATTGACATAATCATACTGGTGAAAACAAAATCAGCAAAATTTTAATCAGGAGGAATTTATGCCAATAGTTACAATGGAAAACGCAGGTAATCTCACTCTGGAACAGAAAAAACAATTAATCGAGAAATTTACCAGAGTTGTCACAGACGTTACAGGAAAGCCAGCACAAAGCGTTTATGTACGCATCGATGAAGTACCACGGGAGAATTTCGGTGTGGGGGGAAAACCGTTAGGTTAAGAGTTAGGCAAGTAGGTAGTAGGTAGGGGGCGTTACTGAGAATTTTAGAGGAATTAAGGGGAATACAACATAATGAAAAATTGGAAATTGAAAATGGAAAATTTGCCCTGTACTGGAAACATTGTCTTTTCGACTAAGTGAGTTTACGAACGCATGGAGAAATCTATTGATTTATGATTAAGCACTAAGATTGTAGATTAAGATTAAAA
>CAYYLA010000249.1:0-4823 GCA_964441785.1 uncultured Candidatus Cloacimonadota bacterium
GAAGTTAGACAGGAAGAGTAGAATTTTCAACAAGAAGAAGGATCGAGAGATTTCTTATCGTGATGTTGATGAATCGGAGGATTTATTACATGATTACATTCCTCAAATGAAGGAGTGTATCAAGCGATTACCGGAGAAGCATCGGGTTGTGATGGAATTAACATTGCAGGGCAAGGGTGAAAAGGAGATTGCGATGGAGTTAGCATTAGCTCGAGGCACGGTTAAATCACGTTTATATCGAGCTCGGGACAGGTTAAGAAAGATGTTAAAAATCAAGGAGGTAGTATGAGAAACTCCGACGATATACACAATAGATTAGGAAGTAGAAGCTGGAGTGAGAAGATTGCCGGTAAGGTCGTTAGGAAGCATAGAGAAAAGCAGCGAAGAAACAGGGTTCTGTTATCAGTTAGCATGTTGTTTCTCATCGCTTTTCCAATCGTATTGGATAGTATTTACAATCATTCGGGTTGGGATTATTATCTAAGCACCTGGTTACAGCAGGAAGAGTCGGTTTATGACCTTACTCAGGAGGATTATGCAAACATAGTCGGATATTAATTTTCTTTTGGAACCTTTGATTTAAAGAGAGGTCAGATTCAGCAAACAAGAACAGGAGATGTTATGAAATTGAATCTGGCCTTTTTATTATTGGTGACATTAATTGTTATCACAGCCTGCAATACTAAAACATTTGAGAGTGAGTACATCAATAGTGAGCACAATGATAATAGTATAGTAATAGATGGTAAGGATGACGACTGGAAAAGCAGTACCTACAATTTTCCCGATGACGGATATTCGATTGATTTTAATAATGATGAAGACTATCTTTATATAAGATTTATCCCATTAGGATCAGAGATAATGAATGCTATGCTAATGCGAGGATTTACGTTATGGTTAGAGAACAGGCAATCAGATGAATTATTGGGGCTTAGGATAACGAATGAATTAGGCAGGGACAATTTTGGATCTCCAATGCGACGAGGTTCTGATGAAAAAGATGGCCCACGAAAGAGTTTACCAGGATTCGAGAGCATAGGTATTTACAATAGCAACAGCAAAGAGTTTGATGACTATCTTATCAAACAGTTAAAGGGTTTGGATATTGTAATGGGCTATGATCGAGAGGCAATGATTTATGAGATGAAAATACCAATTGTAGATAGTGCAGAATTTCCCATAGGCTTAGCAATGAAGGACAATAACGAGATAGCATTTGAGTTCGAGTTAAATGATTTTGAAAAGCCTGATATGTCTGAAATGAGCGAAATGGGTAACAGTAGTGGCGATGGAATGCGATCCAGAGGAGCTGGTAGAGAATCCGGAATGAGTAAAGGAAAGGGTATGCAGGGCGGTGGTAAGCGTCAGTCAATGCAAAAAACAATGAATCTAAAGGGATTAATAATATTAGCAGATAAACAGGAGAACTAATGAAGAAGAGTTTTTTAATTATAATAGGATTAATTATTGTTGCAGCAGTGATTATGTTTTTGGCTAAGGGCAGAAAGACTGAGAGTGGAGAGACAACATATCAGTACACAAAACTTCAGCGGGGAGATATTGAGAATCTGGTTTCCTGTACAGGTACACTTAATCCAAAAAGTGTTGTAGAGGTAGGTACTCAGATCTCGGGTACAGTTGAAGAGGTTCTGGCTGATTTTAACGATGAGGTTGAGAAGAATCAGATCATTGCAATATTGGATCAACGACAATTGAAGATCAATTTTGATCAGGCGGAAGTAAATCTGGAAAAATCTCAGGCAAATTATGATTATTTAAAAACTATTTATGAGAACAAATTGGAACTCCAGAATGAGGAGATGATAGCTGATCTGGATGTAGCCAAAGCAAAGAATGATATGATATCGGCAAAAGCTTCATTGTTAAATGCAGAATATGCTCTTGAAAATTCGCGTCTTGATCTGGAAGAGTATTCGATAATTCGTTCTCCTATCAATGGCTTGATTTTAAGTAGAGATGTTGAACCGGGTCAGACAGTTGCTGCCAGTTTATCATCACCAGTGCTTTTTGAAATTGCAGAGGATTTGTCGATTATGGAAATATATGCTCTGGTTGATGAGAGTGATATCGGTTATATAATAGAGGGGCAGATAGCTGTTTGTACTGTTGATGCCTATCCTGAAGAAGAATTTGAAGGTGTTGTAAAAGAGGTAAGATTACAGCCGGAGACTATATCAAATGTTGTTACATACACTGTAATTGTGGAAGCTGAAAACCGTGAGAATATATTGCTGCCGGGTATGACTGCGAACATTGATTTTGTTGTGGAACATTGTGAGAATGTACTGACGATAGAGAATACTGCCTTATCATTTACTCCAACAGAGGAGATAATGCAATCGATGCGAGAAGAGATGATGAAGAAGCGTCAGAAAATGGAGCAAAATGGTGAAGGTGAAAGACCTCAAAGATCAGGTGGAATGGGTGGTATGCAAGGTATGAGTCGTAACGGCTCATCTACCATGCCGTCAGATATGGCACGTTTATGGTATAAAACAGACGATGGGTCATTCCGTGTAGCAATGGTTCGAACAGGTGCAACGGATGGAGTGAAAACAGAGATAACCGATTTGGGAAGATTGGATGAGAACGCAAATATTATTCTAAAATCACACAGCAATAGCAGTTCAACAAATAAACGCAGTGGCCGACCTGGTCAGCGTTTATTCTAAAGGATAAAAATGGAAACAGTAATTTCAATGCAGGGGATCTGCAAAGACTATATAATGGGTGATGTAACTGTTAAAGCATTACGACATGTAGATTTAAATGTTGAAAAGGGTGAGATGTTAGCCATAATGGGGGCATCGGGTTCGGGGAAGTCAACCTTGATGAACATTATTGGATGTCTGGATGTTGCTTCATCAGGTAAATATATATTGAACAACAAGGATGTAGCATCATTGACAAAGGATCAATATGCGGATATCAGAAACAGCGATATCGGGTTTGTTTTTCAAGGGTTCAATCTATTGGCAAGAACTACTGCTCTGGAGAATGTTGAAATGCCATTGTATTATAATCGGACAAAAAAGATAAAGGATACAAACGGACAGGCCAAAGAGAAACTTGAGTTGGTTGGATTAGGTGATCGGATGGATCATGAACCAAATCAATTATCTGGAGGGCAACAGCAACGTGTTGCAATAGCACGGGCTCTTGTGAATAATCCGGCGATTCTTCTGGCAGATGAACCCACCGGTAACCTGGATTCACGAACATCACTGGAGGTTATGAAGTTATTCCAGGAATTAAATCAATTGGGAATAACCATTATATTGGTAACACATGAGCAGGATGTGGCATCCTTTGCAAAGCGAATTGTTTATTTAAGAGACGGGCTTGTGTTAAAGGATTATAAACTTGAGAAACAAGATAGTGCAGAAGAGGCATTGGCAAACTGGCATGAAGATGATCACGATTTTGAGGAGGGATTGCCGATATGAAATTCTTAAAAATACAGAGAATTGCTTTTCAAAGTATACTAAAAAATCGTATGCGTAGTTTGTTAACATCATTAGGTATAATTATCGGTGTGTGTTCTGTGATTGTTATGGTGGCAATTGGACAGGGATCTCAGCAAAAAATTGAGTCAGAGATTGATTCTATGGGTACAAACCTGATTATGATTTTTCCCGGAGCCAGTAAAATGGGGGGGATCAGTAGAGGAGCCGGAAGTAGAAATAGTCTTAAATTGGATGATTATGAGTTGATCAAAGAGCAGGCTCAAACCGTTCTGGCTGTATCGCCAAGTATAAGAGCCAGTGGCCAGATTATTGCGGGTTCGAGTAATTGGAACAGCCAGATAGAAGGGGTGAGTCCCGATTTTCTAACAATAAAGCAATGGGAGCTTGATAGCGGAAGTTTTTTCACTGAGAAGGATGACAAAGCTAAGAAGAAAGTCTGTGTGATAGGTAAAACAATAGCAGATGAGATGTTCCCGGATATGGATCCTGTAGGTCAACGGGTACGAATCAGGAATACACCTTTTACAATTTTGGGAGTATTAAAAGCCAAGGGTCAGAATTCCTGGGGTCAGGATCAGGATGATATTGTTTTAGCACCATCAAAAACGGTTCTCTATAGATTAGCCGGCGGGAAGCGTATCAATATGATGTATGTGAGTTCATTGACTGCAGATATGATAGAAGAGACTAAAGAAGAGGTGAAGGAAATCATGTATAGAAGTCATGATATTCTGGTAGAAGATGATGAAGATTTTACCTTGAGAACTCAGACAGAAATAACAGACATGGCTTCATCAACATCAAAGACTTTGACTTTATTGTTAGGTGCTATTGCCGGTGTTTCTCTGCTTGTAGGTGGTATTGGAATAATGAATATCATGTTAGTTTCAGTAACCGAACGTACCAGAGAGATCGGGATACGTTTATCTGTGGGTGCACGAGCTAAGGATGTGTTGTTACAATTTTTAACCGAGGCAATTACACTGAGTTTTTCCGGTGGAGCTATCGGTATTTTACTGGCTACCATTATCAGTTATTGGATGGAGCGGTTAACAAGTCTCAATACGGTTATTAATCCGATGATCGTGATAATCGCATTTGCCTTCTCAGGAGCGGTTGGTATCTTTTTTGGATATTATCCAGCAAAAAAAGCATCCCAGTTGAATCCCATTGATGCGTTGAGGTATGAATAGGTGTGCTGCGCTGCAGCACATAAGACGAACGTTGTTCGTCCACATTGGTTTCCGTAGAATTGAGATAAGATTCTTTGGGAATAAATAGGAACTTATTGAAATCTATTGTTCAGCTCTTAACTATTTGCGTTCATTAGCG
>CAYYLA010000250.1:0-4795 GCA_964441785.1 uncultured Candidatus Cloacimonadota bacterium
ACTGTGTTCAATACCATAGAAATTACAATAAGCTTGATTTATTGCTTCGAATTTGTAATCTCTATTTATTAATGATAATGGATAAGGTGAAGCATTTACAATGAATTCATACTTCTTCTTGTGATCTAGAGCACTTCTGGCATTATCCATTTGTTCTTTAATGCTTAAAACATTAATGATTGCTGAATTCAATCGGAACAATCGTTCCTTTACAACATAATCCCAGGCACCGGACTTAATGCAATCCGCTGCTACCTCTTCACTTAATGAACCTGTTACAATTATAAATGGGATATTGGGTTTTAATTTCTTAGCAATTCCTAAAGCTTCTATTCCGTTAAATTGTGGAAGACTGAAATCAGAGAGGATTAAATCCGGGATAAAATTATGCAATTCATTTGTGAAATCTGATTCATTATCAACCCTGATAGATTCGTATGTGAAATCCATCTTATCTAATTCTAATTTTATAAGTTCTTCATCAAGAAGGCTGTCTTCTAACATCAAAATATTTACTTTTTTCATTATATATGAGAAATATTAACGTTTATTTCCTCTACCTCCACAATTTTTACAAAATATATAGCAAATTACAATCCACTTCCCAGAATTTGTATGATATTCATTAATAAAATTTTTCAAAGCAAATATTTTGTTAAATCTTTTAATATAGTTTTTTAAAATAAAAAAAGTCCGGAATTACATTTTTTAATTAAAGCTGAAATATAATTCCGGACTATTTAATCTATTTAATCATCAGTTCTTACGCAATCTCTATAACTTTGATGGGTTCTGAATCTGGTTAATTTCAATCGACCAAATAACGAATCCACTAACGAGTAAATCACTGGGATTACAAAGAGGGTTAACAATGTAGCGAAAGCCAGACCAAACGCTATACTGACTGCCATTGGTTTCCAGTCACGAGCTGCCTTGGAGGTTGAGATTATCATGGGCATCACACCTATTATGGTTGTTATAGTTGTTAAAATAATTGGGCGTAACCTGATAGCTCCAGCATTAATAAGCGAGTTCCAGCGATCAACACCTTTTTCACGCTCTTTATTAACAAAATCAACCAACACTAATGAATCATTAACCACAACTCCTGCAAGGGCAACCACTGCAACGAGAGTTGTCAGGGAAAATGGTAAACCAGTTACAAGAAGACCAATAATAACCCCAATAAAAGAGAAAGGTATTGTCAACATGACAATTAACGGCTGTACATATGATTTAAATACAGTTGCAAGGATTGCAAAAATTAACATAATTGCAATACCAAATGCAAGGAAAAGAGAATCGTAGGATTTTTTCTGTTCTTCCTGAACGCCGCCATATTCAATTGTATATCCTGGGAAACGGTTGGAGAAATTAGAGAATATTCCCTTTTCACCGGTTATTCTATTTCCCTGAAGTTTTCTCATAACCTCATCAGTGGTAAGTTTTTTCATTGTACCTTTATCAGAATAGATACTGGTATCTCCGGTTATGGTTATGATTCGTTTTCTGTCTCTATGTTCAATAATTGCTAAGCTTGATGTTAACTGAAAGTCTGCAATATCACGTAATTCGATCAAACTTCCCATATTATTCCTGATTTTCAGGCTTTTAATCTCTTCCAGATCATCAACTTGAGATTCTTTTACGCGAACGATCAAGTCAAATTCATCGATTCCATCTCCGCGATATTTGGAGATAGTTGATCCATAGGAGGCAGTTCTTACTAAACCAGCTACTTGCGCAACAGATAGTCCATACAGCGCAAGTTTCTCATGATCAGGATAAATCTTAATCTCTTTTTTCCCTGGTTGGAAACTATCTTCGATCTCTACAATTCCCGGAATTTGGGCTAATTCATTTTTTATGATATCTCCAATATATTCCAATCTCGATAGATTATCACCTTTTACTCTGATTTCGACATCTTTACCGGTTGGGGGACCAGTTGTAGGCAGAGCAAATCCATAGCTATAGACACCGGGAGTAATATCAAGGAAGGATCTAATAGATCGTTTGATTTCTTCGTGAGTGTAGCTCATTTTGTCCGATTCAACAAGGTCAATAGCAAGTTGAGCATAGGATGTGCTGAATTGGCGCGAATGATTCTGTGTAATTGCTCCTACGGATGTAACAACGGCTTCGACATCTTCCGATTCCGGCATTGTCATAATATGCTGCTCCAGTCTTGATACTAGATCATTAGTTTTATCGAGATTAGTACCGACTGGTGTTTTGATTTTGAGGATCATGGTTTGCCCTTCGGTACGGGGGAAGAATTCCATCTTAACCAGTCTGAGAGCAATAGTGGAGAATGATGCAAGGAGAAGCACGATAACGATAAAAAGGGTTAAGAAGCGATGTCTGAGTATTTTTCTATAATTTTTAACCAGAAAAGCGTGTAAGGCATGTTTTTTCTTCGTATCTGCAATTGGTTTTGAAAGGTCGGCAAGATGTGATGGCAGGATAACCAGGCTTTCGAACAGAGATGCGAATAGTGCCATCGATACAACAATAGGGAAGACGCGCATGAATTTTCCCATCATTCCTTCCATAAGTAGCATAGGAAGAAAAGCAGCAGCTGTTGTAGTTACAGCAGCAATAATAGGCCACATAATCTCTTTTGTGCCACGGATAGCCGCCTCTTTTGGGCACATTCCCTGTTCCATATAACGATGCACATTCTCTATAACAATGATAGCATCATCGACAATCATACCGAGCACCAGAACGAGTGCAAAGAGCGATAGATTATTCATGGTAACATCGAAATATCTCATCAAAATAAAGGTAAGTAGAAAACTAAAAGGAATACCCCAGGCTGCAAAGAGTGCGTTACGCCATCCAATAAAAAGCAAGAGTATGACAAAAACCAGGATAACACCAAGAATAGCACTGGTACCTAAAGTTTTTATACTGTTATTAACTTCAATGGAGGAATCATTTCGGACGGTGATTTCCAGCTCCGGATTTTGTTGCTTGAAGGTCTCTACATAATCGCGAACATCCTGCATTACAGAAATAATATTACCTTCGGCTTTTTTATAAACCTCCAGTCGTACACTTTTCTTACCATCCAGTTTTGCCAATGTACTACGTTCTTCCAAGGTATCAACAATAGTTGCTACATCTTTAACACGGATAGAACGACCATTCTGATCCATTTTTACAACCAGTTCATTGATCTCATTTACCGATTCAAATTCGCCAATTGTACGAAGAATAAATTCATTTCTACCAAAATCAACACTACCACCAGGTGTATTCATGTTTCTATTGCGAATTACCGAGATAATATCATTTACAGTCAAACCATATTGATCCAATTTATAGGAATCACCTTCTACCCAAATCTCTCTATCTCGGGTTCCGCGTATTTCTACTTTGGATACATAATCAATATTGGTTAACTGTTCCTTCAAATCCTCAGAGATCTCACGAATTGCATTACCAGAGAAGTTACCTCCCAGAACAATATCACACATCTCATTGATTTCGCGCATATTTAAACGAATCATAATAGGATCTTCGGCATCATCAGGTAGATCTGTTACTTTATCCAACTCGGAACGAAGATCATTTTCACGTTGATCTATATCAGCATCAGGCTCAAATTCAATATAAATAGTAGCACGCCCCTCCTGGGAAGAAGATTCCATAAAGCTGATATCATCAACATCGTAGATTTCATCCTCAATCTTCTTGGCTACCAGCGATTCAATCTCTTCGGGCGAAACACCCGGATACCAGACAACGATTACAAAGGAACCAAAATCAATCGCTGGCATCTCCTCTTTGGGTATATCTTTCATGATAAAGAAACCCGTGATAAAAACAATTATCATTATCATATTTATCAGGGGTGAATTATTTACCGAAAATTTTACCAATGACATCTTTTCTCCTCTATCTCATCTGTTTACGAATATCAACGAGACTGTTATCTTCAAGATTCTCTGCTCCTTCAATCACAAGCAGATCACCCGCATCTATTCCTTCCTCAAGTATCACATTCTCGCTTACGACATTCCCCAATTTTACAATGCGTTTTTCAGCTTGATTATCTGAATCAATTACGTATACATAGCGTGTATCATATTGTTGTAATACATTGTTAAGCGACGTATATAGAACATTCTCATAGATGTTGCTTAAAATCCGAACCTCTACAACCATTCCTGGATAGAGTTTCATGTCGGGATTAGAAAGTTCGATCTCAATTGGATAGTTTGCAGAATTTGCTGCCGGTCTTATTCCTATACCCGTAACAATACCTTCGGTTACCAGTTGGTCAGAATTGTAGGATACAAAAACCTTCTGTCCTTTCTTTATCAATTGGATCTGATTCTCGCCGATACCTGATTTTATGCGTAATTGTTTGTTATTTACAATTGAACAGATAGGGGAACCCATGTTTACAGTTTGGCCGATTTCAAGATGCATCGCTGCGATATATCCAGAGAGAGGAGCGACAAATCTGGAATTATCATAGGTTTTTTGAGCCTGTTCTAATCCTGCATTTGCACCTTTGTAAGCAGCCTGAGCAGATTTAAATCCACTTACTGCCTGTGAATATTCAAATTCTGAAACGATTTCTTTTTCATATAGACTTTCAGATGCATTCAGTTGCATTTGAGCCGCATTAAGAGCTGCTTCAGCAGAGAGTTGGTTAGCTTCTGCCTGCTCTAATCTGCTCCTGTAGTCACTGTTATCACTACGTCCGATTTCATCACCCTTATTAACCCAATCTCCAAGTTGCTTTTTTATCTCCACAACTTTTCCAGAAACTTCGCTT
>CAYYLA010000251.1:0-4791 GCA_964441785.1 uncultured Candidatus Cloacimonadota bacterium
TTCCATGATCCTCCTTAAATCAGAATCTATCCCATGTGACGCAGCCATCATTGCATGAACATCCTCGAACTCAGCCAGCCATTGGCCGTCTAGAAGATGAGGCCTTGGTTTATTGTGTGCTGTGATCAGGCTCTTCTGGTTCTCTTCTGATATTGAAATATCATTAAGAAGCATTTTCAGTCCAGCTGCAGAATCACCAAGATTACCAGTCACACATATTATATCACCTGGTTTTGCATTAGATCTGAGCTTAAGATTCTTCTGTTTCATATCCCCAATTACAGCAATATTGATAATCAACCCATTGGGTGATTTAGTTGTATCTCCACCCAGAATCATTGTACTGGTTGGATCAGCCAACGACTGCATCCCCTTATAGAAATCAGTCAACCATTCCACGGAAATATCTAGCGGTATTCCAAGAGAAATATAAGCACTGTGAGGTCTGCCACCCATAGCGGCAATATCACTTAGATTTACAGCCAGTGACTTATAACCCAAATCAAACGCTGAAATTTTGTCTAAAATAAAGTGAGCATTCTCAATCAACATATCGGTTGTGATAATGTGGCAGCTATCATCATCTCTTTTGATAACTGCGCAATCATCACCAACACCCAAAACATCACTATCAGGATAGTTTAGATTTTTCTCAAGTATCTTCCTGATAAATCCAAATTCACCGATTTCCTTAAGTTTCATATTCTCTATTTACACTCAATAATTGATTTAGAGTTTTATATATTTCAATGAGAATTTTTCCCCACTTATCCGCTCGAACAACTCACCATATTTATGGAATCCCGATGGTTTTATAACATCATTAACCAGGAATTGCCCAAATTCTACCGGTTTTTCAAGGATAGAGCCTGCATTATGTTTCTCACAGAATACCTTCTTCAACATCTCACAAGTTACATCACCCATAAAATAGTTATGGAGGTAGATTGGATGGGTTGTATGGTGGATTGTTACAGCCCATACAGGTTCATCAGCATAGGGATCGGTCCCATAGAGTTTCTTATTAATATCCCAGTTTAACTGATGAATATCATCGCCTGTTTTGATATCATTAAGATAGAGCCTTTGATCAAAAAGGATATTGCCCACACTGCGAAGCATATTGATTTTACCCCACTGCTTGATTCGTGCAAAATTCTCTGTCGCTGCTTCCATATCATCCTTAAAGAATTGATTGAAGAAGATCGGTTCATAGATAAATCCACCAAAAAGATTTGCAATTCCTTCTTCAATAATGCCACTAATCCCCCAATTAAGAATCGTTTCCTTAGGATCTAACTGGAATGAATGCATGGAATGACCAGTTTCGTGCAACAATACACCAAATTGATTATAGCGATTCTGAACATTAGCAAGGATACGTGAATCTTCCCCGTATTTTATCGGAAAATTATAACCCCACTCTGATTTATTCTTTCGTGGAAAAATATCGTAAGTTGTGTTATCGTTACTGATATCAATTCCAAATCTATTAAACAAAACTCTGATTGGTTCATAGAATTCAGTCATATTGGTTTCTTTATTCAGTTGAGGTGCTATCTTCCCAGAAAGATAACTGCCATCCCAAGGCTTCAACTCGTCATATCCAAGATATTTCTTAGCATATTCATTGCGATATTTATCCATCATTGGCAACTGATCTGCAGTCTCTTCTTCCCAGGTTGAAAAAATAGAACTATCCAACTCTTGATTTTCAAGACTCATCTCAACAAAGTTCTCTGCCCCATAAATTTTGGCATACTCTTTTCTAAGATCAAGAAGTTTAATAAAACCAGCATCCAAAAGAGGTTTATTTACCTGAGCTCTTGCTAAAAATGCATCTTTACGAAGCTCTCTATCTGGATCTTCCGAAATAATCCTACCCAACTCAACCGAGCTGACTTCTTTTCCTCTTAAAGATGATCTATGTGTATTAAGAACCTGTGAAAGCTTGGTAGTTAATTGCTGCATCTCTTTTTTCAATTCATTAAGCTTGGGATCAAGATGATAATTTTTAAAACTGTTATACATGATCTCAACACGCCGCTTATCCTCAGGAGATAAATTCATCTCTCTGTATTTCAGGATTGTTTCAAAATTTTTCTTATCTTCGTACTCTTTCATCATTTTTTCGTACGCTTCCTTGAGCCCGAGGTCATAACCTACCGTATACTGCACCCAACTTAATCTGCCATATTGCTCATGCAACCCGGATAAATGTTCTGCCATTTGGGTAATTTCGTTAATATTCGACATAATCTCCCCTTTATCTAATTTATTTCCTAATTTATATAGCAAGAAACAAACCAGATTATATCTTCATAGAAGTCAACAAATTACATTTGTCATGGTACAAAAATAGTGTCCAGATAACTACATCACTATCCACATACGTACATTCCTTTGTTTTCAGTTTGGATGAAATTACGATTTCTGGATGAATTTTCTTCATTAAAAAGTGACCAAAACAGCTTGACTAAATTTCTAATCTTACTTTCATATATTAAATAAAAATTATTGAGGATTATTAGATAAGGAGAATCTATGGATAAGAGCAAGGCTTACATAAAAAAAATGCAGAAAGCAGATGAAATAACCAGCATGTGGAAACCTCAAAATGGTGATTACTTTTTCGGAACACCCGAAGATTTCATGGATGAAGATTGGGACGAGGGTGTTTATCAGTACTTTGAATGTGATGATGAATATTATTGTATAGTTCCTAAATATTATAATTATAAAGATAAAGAATTCACAGAGCTCGATCATGAACAGGTTTATCTACC
Source organism: uncultured Candidatus Cloacimonadota bacterium (assembly GCA_964441785.1). Taxonomy (GTDB): domain Bacteria; phylum Cloacimonadota; class Cloacimonadia; order Cloacimonadales; family TCS61; genus CAYYLA01. The sequence continues at coordinate 2,787 of CAYYLA010000251.1, forward strand.
AACACAAGCAGAACTTCAGGCACTCCTTCTTTTCGATACTCCTTTTGATATGATTAAAGAATTTTCACAATGGGTTGAAGGACTAAGTGTAACCATGCAGGAACGCTTTAAATCAGTTGAACAACTCTGGTTAGGCTTTGTTATGTTAAAGAATCACAGTAAAATCTGGAATGGAAAGAATTGGGTATTTAATCAGTAAAATTTTGACTTCGAGCTTCGAAGAGTAAAACTTAGTCTTAAACTGGTAAAAACCAAAAACAGTTTGCGAATGCGACAATCCCAATTGTCGCATTCTTTGTTACCCATGAACAATAAACCTATGATTCGCAATCTACACCTAATCTATTATAATTAACACTGATTCATCCCTGGTATCTTAGTGCCTTTTTGGCAAACCCTCTTAATTCTCAATTTTACATTGTTTTTTACATCTTTCCCTGTATACAACGTTTGTCTCTAAAGACTCTGATATTGCGTTTAAAGATCTTTGATTTGATGATTTGATCTCCACGAATACAGGGATGTTTATAAAGCAGAATCAGGAACCATCCGAGTAAAACAATGCCCTTAAATACACTACTCATACTGATGCTCCACCACACACCTTCTAAACCAAGTATTGATTCTGATGAGAGAATGTAAGCAGCTGGAACCCTCAAACCTGTGAATATTATACTTACAATTGATGGAGGTACTGTTCTTCCAAGTCCGTTAAATGCACCTGCTGTTGCTATCTCTATACACATAAATATCTGGGATAAACCAAGTATTTTAAGATAAACAGATCCATAGGCAATTGCTTCTGGTTCCGGGATAAAGATACTAAAGATTTCTCGTCCAAAAAAAACCAGCAATATAGTTGAAATTAGACCAATAACACTTACTGTTCCCAATCCGGAGAAATATCCTTTCCAGATTCTGACCCATTTTTGAGCTCCAAAATTCTGACCGACAAAGGTGCTGATAGCTGTAGCAAATCCTTCTGAAGACATCCAGGAAATCGCTTCGATATGTGCTCCTACCTTTTGAGCAGCAATGGGTACAGGGCCCCATTTCGCAATCAATCTGGCTATCAAAATAGCAAAGGTTGTAAAAAGCGCACTCTGCAATGCAACCGGACTTCCAAGCTTTAACAGATATTTCTGATAATCAATATCCGGTAATCGGAAAATCTGCATCTTTTCAAAACCAACCTTAGAGCGAAAAATTGCTCTGATAAAAAACAAACTTACTACAAATTGTGAAAAAACTGTCGCGATTGCTGCACCAAAAATACCCATTTTCGGAAGTGGACCAACCCCAAAAATCAGGAGTGGATCCAGAATGATATTCATTACCAATCCAATTGTATTTATCAGAAATGGTGTTTTACTATCTCCTAAACCGTTGAATATCCCGGTAAAAACAGGATTCATAAACATGAATAATATACCGGATGCAATTATGGTTAGATATGAAATAGCATCATTGATAACAACGGTGTCACCAAGGTTGAAAAATCCAATCAGACTCTTTCTAAATATTATCAAAAGAATTGCATAGATTAAAGCCAATATCATGTTAAGTTGTAGGGCATTACGTGCATAAAGCAGGATGCCCATTTTATCATTCTTACCAACTGATTGGGCAACACCAACCTGGCCTCCAATCTTCGATAGAGTAATAAGAGCAAAACCGAGCCAGGAGAAAAAACCTGCTGTTCCTACGGATGCAACTGCTGAACTACCAACTCGACCTATCCAAATCAAATCTGTCAGATTATAGGCCATCTGAATATATGAAGTTGCCATAATCGGCAACGCTAACTTAATCAAAGAACTAAATATTGATCCTTGCGTTAGATTCTTATTTTCCATAAATTTACCTCAATTGTGGTCATTGAATTTTGGAGGTCATTTGTGTCTATAAAAAAAGATTTACCGCGAATGAACACGAATAAACGCTAATATATTAGCCACAACGGCACCAGGGCACAAGGAGCTTAAGAATAAAGAATAAAGAATAA
>CAYYLA010000252.1:0-4791 GCA_964441785.1 uncultured Candidatus Cloacimonadota bacterium
TGTAGGATTGTGTCAAACCTGTCTCAATTAATTCCTCAAGAGTGTATTCCTGAGCTGTCAAATAAATCATCGATAATAAAATGATTGCCGTAATAAGTAATTTTTTCATTCAATTCTCCTAACGTATAATTAAATAAACTATCATATTTCCCAGACCTATCAAAAAGTTCAATCCAAGAAAAAAAATCAACATAAACTTGTAAATATATCTGTTATAATATCCCTTCAAGATATCAACATCCAGCTTCTGATCAGCTAATTGGATATAGCTTCTAACTTTATATCTTTCCATTAAATATGGTATAAATGTTCGCAGAAATTGCTTAACTAATTCATAGGCGATCATTGCGAAAAAATGTCTTAACCAATCCCTGATAACCCTGGGGATCAAGACAAGACGATCGAAAAATTCAAGCACATCCCATGCTTTATCAAAGGTTTTCTGTTCCCACTGAGCAACTTTTGTATTTCTGTCGGAGCTTCTGCAGGCATTTAAATAATCATCCAATAGTCCATGCATTCTATTTATTAACCAAATCTTTTTACGGTAAATTAATCCTGGAGTTAAGGGAACATCCTTACCGGAAATTGTCCATTTTGATGATGGGAAAAATAGTATACTTTTAATGGAAAAGGGAATGAGAAAGCCCCAACCCAGGTTATAGAGAAGAAACAATAATGATTTTAGGAAAACCATCAGATCCTGCCCTGGTTAACCAGTTTGACAAAATTCTCTATGGATCTGTCGTATCCTTTTTCGATATCATCAGGGAAATAGCAGGCTGGTAATTGTCGCATAGCTCTATGATATCTGATACACTCACAACACATGCCTTTTTTGCTGCAGGGATAACTGCAATTGCAGTCCTTTAAATTGATCGCCTTATTGGTGCACTCCATATCAACCTCATTGTATCGTTATTTAAAAAACCTCTCCAACCATTCAATAGTATATTGCATATCTTCGGGAAGTGGGCATTCAAGTTCAATTTTTTTATTTAAAATTGGATGAATAAACTCTAAGCGATATGCATGCAATGCTTGCCGATTTAAATGATTACTAAGAAGATATTTAAGCTTTTTGTGGATGTTAGCTGGAACCATATTTAAGGTACGCTTCAAACTTGAGTAGGTTTGATCCCCCAGAACTGGATGATTTATATGAGAAAAATGAACTCTGATTTGATGCGTTCTTCCTGTTTCTATATTAATATCAAGAAATGCAAAATAATCATAACTTTCGATAGTATCATAATGCGTAATTGCAATGCGACCATCTTCACCGACTGTCATCTTTTTCCTGTCGGTTTTACTTCTTGTTATGGGAGCATTTATCGTGTCTTGTAATGGCTCGGGATTACCAATCACAACCGCTTTATAATTCTTCTTAATCTCTCTATTCTGAAACATTGTCGATAGCAGAGAGTGGGTTTTATCATCCTTGGCAATTATCAAAAGCCCTGAGGTATCCTTATCCAACCTGTGCACAATACCCGGTCTATTTTCATCACCACCAGATGACAACGAATCGGCAAAATGATATACAAGAGCATTTACAAGAGTACCCGTATAATTCCCGGGAGCGGGATGTACCGTCATACCTGCCGGTTTATTAACCACAGCCAGATAATCATCCTGATAGACAATATCCAAAGGAAGATTCTCACCCTCTACCGACAACGAACGTGGTTCAGGAATTGTTATAGAGAGCACATCTCCCTCTTTGAGGAGTAAACTTTTCTTCTCCTTTTTGTCATTAACGAGTATATCACCCTGTTTGATAAGTTTATCAATCAATGAACGTGAATAGAGTTCATCTATCTCTAATTCTACCAGGTACTTATCTAAACGCTTCTGCTCTGTGCCTTTATATACTATTTTCATTAGAACTCTGTTTCTCTTCCTTTACTTTATCAGATTTTTTCTTTTCCAGGTTTGATACCGAAACAACTGCACCCCGCATCACACCATCAGCATCTCTAACAATTGCACTATGCACGGCAATATGACGCTTTAATGATGGAATAAAATATTGTAGATTATCCTGTTTTGTTCTTGTTTTTAGCAGAGTAGATATATATTTTTTTAGATTATTCTCAACCTCAGGCGGATAATTAGTTTCCATCAAATTAGTCTGCTCACTAAGGGACTTAAAAGCGTCTGTAAGTCTGTCATTTATGTAGACAATATTACCGTTATCATCAAGAATTATAATCCCATTTTCAGCCAGGTTAAGCAATGCCAGAATGCGATTATGATGCTCAACAATTTTATCTTTTTTTAATTTATCAAAGGTTACAATCGATTTAAGCATTTGCCTGATGGATTCAATGATCAAAAGAAATTCTCGGTCAACATTACTTTTAAAATATTCCATATCCAGTTCAACATTATACATTCCCTTTGTAATATCCTTAAGGATCTGATGAATATCTGCAAAAGCCTTATGCAGAAATATGGGAATATAAATCATCAATATTATAACCAGAAGAAACTGAAAAAAGATGGTTATAAGAATGGTGTTCTGGATATCCATTTTCAAGGTTGCAGGATCAGTACTATTGTTAACCAAACTTAAAACCACTAATCCCTGTACCATGGAGACAGCAAACAGCAGAATAATGATAATTCGAGTTTTACCGGTAAAAGATAATCTCATCGCTCTATCCTTTCTTAAATGTTTCGTTTATCAAATCGTTAATTTTAGATTTTGGACCAATAAGGACCAATACATCTTCATCATGGATAACATCGTTGGCTCCGGGCATGTCATTAATACGTTTTTCAATAACATTTTCACCATCTTCAGTAACACTTTGGGCAGTGTACTTGATTGCAATGATGTTTACACCCTTTTCCGTTGGTAATGCTAATTCCTGTAATGATTTACCAACCCATTTATCAGGAACTACTATTTCCACGACACTATGCCCACTGCTTAGATCAATATATTCCAATACGCTACTGGAGAGCAGCGAATTCGCCAACTGTTTTGCGATCTGCTCCTCAGGAAAAATGATATTGCGAATACCTAGTAATTCCAGAATACGCGCATGCACCTTGGAATCAACCTTTGCATAGATATTGGAAATACCCAGCTTTTTCAGAATCACGGCAGTAAGTACACTTACTTCTATACTATTACCAATAGCCAGAATCACAGCATCAACATCCTGAATTTTATTAGCTTTTAAAGCCTTCTCATCTGTACTGTTCATGTCTATCGCGATACTGACCTGATCACTAATCTCATCAATAATTGCGGAATTGTTGTCTATAGCTATAACCTCTGCCCCATTTTCAAACAATGTAGTAGCAACATTATAACCAAATTTTCCCAATCCTATTACTGCAAATTTAGACATTTGTTCTCCTTATACTAACCAATCATAACACGCTCTTCCGTGTATGTATAATTGGTTTTAGGTTTTGTTTCTGAAATCGCAAAGATCAAAGTTAAGGGTCCAACCCTGCCAAGATACATTAAAACAATAATTATCACTCTACCCAATTGTGTCAGGTTTGCCGTGATACCCATTGATAATCCCACTGTACCAAAAGCCGAAATCGCTTCGAAAATCGTCTTCTCGATTGCAAATGGTTCAATTAATAATAACAAGAATATCATAAACATAACGAAAAACAGGGAGGTTGCCATCAAAGCAAGCACCCGGCGGATAACGTCCTGTGATATTTTTCGTTTATAGATACTAACATCCCTGTTTCCTCTGAATAAGGCTAAAGCCGATACGATAATCACCATCATCGTTGTGGTTTTTACACCACCACCAGTTGATCCGGGCGAAGCTCCAATAAACATCAGGATTATTGTTAACATAACAGAAGACCTGGACATCAACCCATTGTCGATGGTATTAAAGCCTGCTGTTCTGGTTGTGACCGATTGGAAAAATGAGGTTATGATCCTCTGTGGTAATGAGAATCCCTTCATCTCATGATTATACTCACCAATGAAATATCCAATCAAACCTATACCGATAAGGATCAATGTAGCTGTTATCACTATCTTGGAATGTAAACTCAGGCGATGGAACTTCCATTTGTATCCCTGAAATAAGTTTTTGCGAATGTCTACCAGTACAGGAAACCCTATACCACCAATTATTATCAATGATGTAATTACAAAATTAATATTGAGATTAAACTTGTACCCCATAAAACTATCATTAAACAAACTGAACCCGGCATTACAAAAGGCTGATATAGAGTGAAATACAGAATAGTAAACTGTTTCACTAACTGTGGATAATGTAGGACGTAAACCTTTATACAACAATATGGATCCCACCAACTCGAAGCTGAACGTAACAAGAATAATACTCTGAATCAAGCTTGTCACATTCAATCTGTTAGATTCACCAACAACACTCTGCATCATCCCTTCGCTGCGCAGGGATAATTTCTGTCCTAAAATTATGGCAAAAGCACTTGAAATAGTCATTATTCCAAGTCCACCAATTTGAATTAAAATCAGGATAACTATCTGACCAAATTGAGTGAAGTGTGTCCCTGTATCGAAAACGATCAAACCGGTAACACAGGTGGCGGAAGTAGATGTAAACAGGGCATCAACAAGGGATGTGGTTCCACCTTCTACTGTTGCTATTGGCAACATCAACAACAATGTCCCAACGAAAATGGCCAGAAAAAAACTCATCAAAACCAAAACAGCAGGATTAGCTGAGAATTTTTCTAAAAATCCTCCCCGATGATCACCAACACTATAATTTTTTATTAAAATATAGGCTTGTCTTCCCAAAAGGTATAGTT
>CAYYLA010000253.1:0-3552 GCA_964441785.1 uncultured Candidatus Cloacimonadota bacterium
GAATATTGGAGTAAATTCAAATTTCCTTTTTGCTTTGTTGTTGACAAGTTGTAATATTCGCGAAACAGATACTAGTTCATTGACACCTCTAGTTCTTGTAATGGCTGCATTCAAATCAGAAAAACCAGAAAAAAATCTGCAAAATTCTGAATTTGCCATCAAAATATCACTCTATCTATCAGGGATGGATATGAATCTTTCCTATTCTGAATTATGGAACGATTCACCTGCCCTTTCATTAGGCAACGGAATCCAGGGCCACTATAAAAAAGAACAAGTACTTGGGTTAGAATTATCGAAGGCGTTGAATCAATTTGTCTTTCGCTCTGAATTAGCCTATAAACCATCCCGATTGACCAGCACACATAATGAATACATAACAAAGAATGATCATCTGAATGGATTATTAGGAATAGACTGGTCAGCAGGGAATAATCTTGATATCTCGGCCCAATATCTTTGCAAATACATCCGAGACCACTCAGATGATATGCTCGCTGATCAATGGGAACAGAGCATGACTCTTAATCTATCAAAGCAACTCTTCAGAGAAACTGTTACTCTGGCAAACAGATGTTACTATAACATTAATGATGAAGATTTTTATAATCAAGCATCAATTTCATACGCTCTAAATGATGCTGTAGAATTATCGGGCGGATTAGATATATTCGCCGGTAACAAAGGCCAGTATGGTGTCTACAAAGACAATAACCAATGCTGGTTAAAAGCAGCTTACAGCTTTAATTTTTTATCCCAATAATGAACAATGGTTTTTATAAGGAGGAATCATGGGATTAGATTTACACAAAATCAATAACTGGTTTTATAGAACCGGTAAACATATTATCAGACTCAGATGGTTAAATATTGCAATATTCATAGCTGTTTTTATTGTCTCATTCATGGGAATCAAGCATATTAAAAAAGACACCTCAGATGACAACTGGTTTGTCGAAAATGATCCAATGTTAATAAAACAGGAAAGATTTGAAGACATCTTCGGTAACAACGATTTTGCAGCGGTACTGATCGAGGTAGACGATGTCTTTACTTTCGAAAATCTAACCTTGATTCGAGAGATGTGCAATGAGTTCGAGCAGTTTGTTCCCTTTGCAGAAGAGATTCTCTCGCTGACTCATTGTGAATTCACCCTGGGTAATGAGTTCGGAATTGAGATTATCGATATCATTCCAGAAGACATTCCTCAATCTAAAACGGAGTTAGATAATATAAGACAATTAGTATTATCAAAACAAAATCTTGCTGGCAAACTTGTTTCTAAGGATAGCAAACAGACCTGGATCATGCTCAGGCTTCTCCCCTATCCTGATGATTGGGAAACAAATGATAACTACCTGACATTTGTGCAGAATACTGCCGCCAGATATCCTGAATTTTTCAAAGGATTTAATACATCCAAACCAGAATCACCTGAGATTCTAGTAGGCCATATTTTTAAACAGATCAGTGATCAAAAAAAATATAAATCACTCAATCCCAAAACAGCTGGATTGCCAATGATCAGTTATGAAAAAAGGGTATGGTTTGGGAAGGAATCACCACGATTAATGATGGTTGCCCTGCTGGTTACAATTCTTATACTGGCTCTATCTTTACGCTCTTTCCGTGGAGTAATTTTCCCGGTTATTTCTGCAGCCGGAGCTATGATAATCGCCTTTGGTTTTCAAGGTTTCACAGGTGTCCATATCGATCCAACCATGATCCCACTACCGCTGTTTCTCGGTCTGGCTGTTGCTATTGGCTATTCTATCCATATCTTCGTATTTTATAGACGACATCTTGAACAGACAGGTTCTCCAAAAGAAGCTGCTATCTCTGCAATTGGCAGTGCCGGTTGGCCCATCCTCTTTACAGCACTTACCACAATCGGTGCTCTTATGTCATTCCTTTTCATCCGGGTATCGGTGCTTCGCTGGGTTGGTCTCACCTCTGCTGCTTTGATAGGAATAACATTTGTCTTAACCATAACAATTCTACCTTCGCTATTGAGTTTTGGTAAGGTATCCAACCGAAAAAAAGCGACAAATCGAACCAGAAAAATAGATTTGTTCCTTGGAAATCTGCATGATTTTGTTATGGCTCATCAAACCGTAATTATGGTCTGTTTTATACTAATAACGGCAATATGTATATATGGTTTGACTCTGGTGGAGGTCTCTTTTGATATAAAAAAAACCATGGGTACAAAAGTTCCCTATGTTCAGCGACTTGATTATATCGGTTCATCTCAAATTGGTTCACTGTATTCCTACAATCTTGGATTAGAGTTCGATGAGCCGGGTGCAGCAAAAAATCCCGCTAATTTACGTAAATTTGAGATCCTGGAAAAAGAAATACAACAACTTCCATTAACCAAAAAAACTACTTCAATATTGGATATCCTTAAAGATCTTACTCAAGTATTAAATGATGGACAAATTGATTATTACAAAATCCCGGGACCGGAAGATATCTCTGATTTTGACACATCATCATTAGATAACGAATCACTGGCTCAATTGGATAAACAGATCTTGGCTCAAACAATGCTTCTATACGAAAATGCCGGTGGTACAGAAGCTGAGCGTTGGATAGATTATGATGAACAACGTCTACATCTTATGGTGGAGATGCGCACCTACAGTTCTGCCGAGTTACAAAGAGAGCTTGTCTTTATTCGTGAACAGACAGAAGCACTCTTCCCTGATGCTAATCTTATTGAAGCTGGTATGGTTATCAAATACGCTGCTATGCAGGATATCGTCGGACTTGGACAGATAAGATCATTCCTCATCGCACTCTGCATCATTGCTGTTCTGTTGATGGCTGTTTTCGGTAATATCAAAACTGGTTTGATCGGTATGATTCCCAACATTGCCCCGGCACTGATAACTGGTGGAATTATGGGTTTCTTTGATATTCCACTAGACATGATCACTGTTACCATAATGCCAATGCTTCTGGGGCTGGCTGTTGATGATACTATCCACTTTATCAACCACAGTCAACTTGAGTTCCAGAACACACAATGCTATCAGCGCAGTATGCGTAGAACCTGCTCTATTGTCGGATCTGCACTGATAATGACATCTGTGATTCTTATTATTAATTTCTCAACCTCCAATCTTGGATTGTTGGCTGTTTCAGGCATCACGGCAGCACTTGTTTCCGATTTGTTTATCACCCCAATACTTCTGAAAAAATTCAAGGTTTTTGGTGAAGAAACAGATCAAAGTACCTGCGAAAATTTAGATATGGCAAGTTAATACTAATGTTAAAATATCCGGTGATTGTGTTGATAATTTCGGCAGAATCACCGGAGTTATTATAGATATTCAGTCGAGCCGGTTAATATTTTTTTACAGTTAGTAAGAAATTATTCACCCAAGACATCGAGGTTCTATAGATATCAAAAACAAGCCCGAGTCGGGTTATGCAAACGAAGGATATCACAAACCCCTATGCAATAGCAACTTAATTAATCAATGTTGATATCAAAGTTGAAATAAGCCTTTAATTTTGTTAAGTAAATCAAAACATTATAATAAT
>CAYYLA010000253.1:3562-4779 GCA_964441785.1 uncultured Candidatus Cloacimonadota bacterium
CGAAAGTGGTATAAATAATTCAGAAGATTTAACAAATCAAAACATTATAACAATTATTGAAACACCCGTAAAGCACTATTTAGAGATATTTTATATTTTTCTTCAGAAGAAAAGGAACCCAAAAAACAAAAACCCGAGTCGGGTTTATCATTAACAATTTTATTGGAGCCTTCTTCTAAACCCGACTCGGGTTTTATGTATTTATTACGCACCTTACCAGACCTAAATTAATCTGATTAGCGTATTCTCGCTTCCTTTCTCAATCAATTTTACGCTATTAGTTAAGCATTACATATCTCAAAATATTTTTTTTATTTGACTTCTTTAGTCCCCGCAAGAATTCTCTGAAAAAAATTTGGAGATCTTATGGGTGATGTCTTATTTGCTTTAGGATTAACTGTATTTGCTGGAATGGCTACAGGAGTTGGTAGTGCTATAGCATTCTTTTCCAAAACAACGAATTATCGCTTTTTATCAATTGCAACCGGATTCTCCGCCGGTGTGATGCTTTATGTCTCTTTTGTTGAGATTTTTATCAAGGGTGTCGATTCCCTTACCGAAGCCTATGGCGATTACTGGGGACATTGGATAAATGCTGCCTCATTCTTTGGTGGTATTCTGCTTATTGGTTTGATAGATAACCTTATCCCCTCTGCCGAAAATCCACATGAGGTTCATACAAAAGAAGAAATAAACCCCCTGCATGACCCCAAAGCTCCGCTACCTGATTTTGACCAGATTCGCGACCATCCAGAAACCGCGAAGCCTGGTGCTCATGACCATAGAGTTGATCAGAAGAAACTATTAAGAATGGGACTTTTCACAGCGCTGGCTATAACAATCCATAATTTCCCGGAAGGTTTAGCAACCTTTTTGGCTGCCCTGCAAGATCCCAGTGTCGGGGTTGCAATCGCTGTGGCTATCGCGTTGCATAATATTCCTGAAGGTATCAGTGTTTCCGTACCAATTTACTATGCTACAGGCAATAGAAAAAAAGCGTTCTTTTACTCCCTGCTCAGCGGTCTGGCAGAACCTGTCGGCGCTATCATTGCCTATATAGGAATACGCTTCTTCCTTGGCGATGATGGGGGCGTTATCCCCCCACAAGTTATGGGCATTCTCTTCGGTGGTGTTGCCGGTATTATGGTTTATATCAGTTTGGATGAACTGCTGCCTACAAGTCGCGCCTATGGTAAAGGGCACGATAGTTTGTTTGG
>CAYYLA010000254.1:0-3129 GCA_964441785.1 uncultured Candidatus Cloacimonadota bacterium
AGCATTAATTATCTGATAAGATCCATCCACCAACCGCTCGGTCAGAATGATATTCTCAAATCGGGGAATCAACTCTAGTATCAAAGCAAAATGCTTACTGTCACCGGTAATATCAATGGTCTTCATCTCAATAAAAATGATTCGGTCCTCTTCCAATATATCTATGGATTCCAACCTTGCTCCGGAGATCAAATGATTCATCTGCGGTAGATCACGATCTTCCACAAACTTCGTCGCTTCTCGATCTGTAAAAAAACAGAAACAATTCTCCGATGCCAGATTGATCTGAAGAAACTTTTTCTGTTTCTTAAAAAACAATCCGTACTGATCCTGATACCGTCCCAGATTCCGACACACAAGCCCTTCGACCTGCTGCTCTTCTACCCATTTTTTTAAATATTTATATTCCATAAACCACCTGAGACAAAAGAAAAACAGCTATTTCAAATGTCTATAATTTTTAAGAAAAACGGTTAACAGTTAACAGTTGACGGTTGACAGTTGACAGTTGAACTGTCTATACTCCGTTATGCCGAGGCCTGTCTACGCAAAACTACGACAAGGCAAGCAGGCGGTTGATTAAATGATCTTATATCACTCCTTAGCTTTCTTTGCTGGCATTATTGTCCTTGTATTCTTAGTATAAATTGTATAGCAAATCTCAGCTATCAAAACAGTAACATTATACAATCAAAAATTGAAGAATTTGGTCTTTCTTGACCTGAACATTTTAATTTATGTTTGAATTTGATCTATATCCTTTCTCTAACAACCAACCCATTTATCAACTTATTCTTGACATTCCGATTGATAATTTCACCAAATGATTAAAAATCATAAGCAATGGAGGATCTATGAATAAACAAGCAATTTTGTTGATATTTACTTTATTTTTTGCTATTACATTAACTGCAATTGCGCCAGTAGGTTTAACTATCAAAGTAGAGGGAGAAGTCTCTATAACACGTAACGATGTTATTTACGATGCAGATAAGGGAGACAGACTATTCAATGATGATTTGATCAAAACAGGTGAATCTGCTTTCACAGCAATCAAGTTTTCTGATAACAAATCACTGGTAAAGCTCTTCCCCAATAGTTCATTACATATCGAAGCAGAAAAGAAAGGAGACAAAGTAGATAAGAAAGTAAAACTATCTCTGGGTGATCTTTGGGCTAAGGTATCCAAGAAGCAGGGGAAATTTGAGGTTGAAAATGCAACCACTGTTGCGTCGGTAAAAGGTACAGAATTTTTGATAACCCAGAACAGTGATGGATCAACTGAGGTATTTACATTTGAAGGTGCTGTACAATTTACCAACAAATCTGACGGCTTAAGTTCAACCATCTCCGCTGGGCAACGCGGTTTAACCATGGGTTCCGGAGATATAGCCGTAACAGAATTCTCAATTGATGAGATCCCGACCTCAATCAGAGAAGCGATAGAAGAAGAGCTGAATCTTGGTGCACCTGTAGAGGAAATTGATGATGATTTAACTCCCGAAATCGACGAAGAAATGCGAAATATAGAGGAATCTTCAGCACCAGCAAAACCAAAAAAATCTTCCTCATCCTCAACAACAACACCGCGGGCTAGTGGAGAAAGAGAAGGATTCAGTTTTGGTGGCTCAGCAGGAACAGCTGTTGTTAACCAGCAAACCTACACTCGAGTACGATTAATGCCCGAACTTGTTCTTGGAAAATTTGGCATTGGCCTTGATATCGACTTAATGATTGATAACGAAGGCGAAATACGCAAAGAAGATTGGGATGATCCTGAGGATTACCTGAATAAATTTCTCTATGTCCGTTATGGTCAAAGAGGTGATACTTTCTATGGCAAGATAGGAGCTTTCACCAATTACACACTTGGTCATGGTCTTATCATGCGTAATTATACCAACATGTTGCTTTATCCAGATATCAGACAAATAGGCCTGCAATTAGGAGGTAAGCTACCAGTTGCCAATATTGGCATAGAGGGTTTCTCATCCAATATACTGGAAAATGATATTCTGGCAGGTCGTATAACAACCCAACCCTTCCTGGGAGCAGATATACCCGTGTTGAACAAAATCATGTTTGGTGGATCTATTGCCCATGATCAAAACCAATTTAAGGGACTTATCGATACGGATGATGACAACTATCCCGATATTTTTGATGATTATCCTTATGATGATGATTGGCATAACCAGGTTGACCATGATATCGACGACTACAGAGCTATCTATTTTGAGCTCTATCCCAATGGTACTGAAGAATCCTTCGAGAATTGGTTTAATAATTCAGAAACATTAAATAGTTTAAGAAACCCTTCCTTTGATGATATTGGTGAGGATGATGTAACCATTTTTGGTGCAGATTACGAATTACCATTGATGGAAACAGATCTTTTCTACCTGAGTCATTATGGTGAATATGCTCAAATTCTTGATCATGGTGCCGGATTTATCTTCCCTGGTTTCTTTTCCAAGTTTCTCATTTTCCAGATGAATCTTGAATTTCGCATGTATCAGGAGGATTTCATAGGTTCATTCTTTGATAATATCTACGATCAGGAACGTGCTGTTGCTTATGAAGTTAACGATGATTATGTTATCATGACCAAGGAGGATCTGGTGCCATTGGCAGAGGAAACTCGTGGTTGGTATGGTAGCCTTGAGACCAATATCTTCAATTTCCTGTTTGTAACTGTTGCCTACGAGGATATGTACGGTGATGATGATATTCATTCCCGTTCACTTTGGGGTCAGGCACGGCTTGAGCAACGCTTCATTCCTAATCTGAGCAGAGCAGAGATAAATTACAGTCAAACCCGATTCGAAAACCTTAAAAAGCTCAAATCTCCAAGCGCTTCTATCGAAGGAATTCTCGGTTATAATCTGGGACCCACAACTCAGCTTGTTGGTAGTTATAAAGAGCGTTACCTGGATCTTGATGGCAATGGTAAAATCAAAGGATCTGATGAAACAGTTAAGACAATGGCCTTTGGTGTGGAATTTCGGTTTTAAGGTTGGATAAATTTGCGGATCTATCCCGATTTATTGGGATAGATCCTTTTTTTAGCTATGGATAGAGAAATCAAAACATTTAAAAAACAATTCCCAAATCTGATAATACCGGATA
>CAYYLA010000254.1:3183-4748 GCA_964441785.1 uncultured Candidatus Cloacimonadota bacterium
CAATCCGATTTTGATAAAAAAAAGATTTATATCGATGCTCACTGTCACTTATATAATCTTTTTAATCTGGTAGAGGGTGAAATATCCAAACTAGAAGAAATGCTGGAAGAAGCATCTGAAGCAGGAGTATCATACCTGGTATCATCGGCATTATCGCCAGAGGAATATCGTTGGCATCAAAAATTAAGTGATAAAGCCATTTTGAAAGCGATGGGAATCCATCCAATCTATAAGCAGGAGGAACAAGATTTTAATCTGTTAAGTGAACTGGCATCGGCTAGTGAAATCAACGCTATTGGTGAAATCGGGTTGGATAAGGCAGGTGGTTTACCAGAGGAGCAGGAATCACTGTTGTTGAAACAGTTGGATTTGGCTAGAGCATTCAATTTACCTGTGATTTTCCATGTGGTAAAACGTTATAACGAGCTCTATAAATTACTGAAGAATAATTTCCCAAAGGTGAGAGGATATTTACATAGTTTCAACTCATCAATGGCAGTTGCAGAGCATTTTTCTCAGTTTAATCTGGCCTTTTCAATCAGCAGCAGACTGCCAGACAGTAAAACCATCCAATATATTGTAAAGCGGGGATTTATGTTATTGGAAACCGATGCTCCCTTTGCACTTAACAGGGATATTGATGCTGAATTTAACAAACCTGCTTTTTTGCTGAATAATCTTGAGGATATGATAGAGAAATCAGGTATTGCGAAACAGATTATTATTGACGCCCAGAGTGATAGTTTTAGAGAGATTTTTGATATAAAGGATGTAGATGAGGAATAATGAAGAATCTTGAACAGTTTAATAGAACAGCCTTATTGTTTGGAGATGAGGCAATAGCGAAATTTCAGAAAACCCGTGTAGCAATTATGGGATTAGGAGGTGTTGGTTCCTATGCAGCTGAAGCATTGGCCAGAAGTGGTGTTGGATCGTTTCTGCTGGTTGATTTTGACACGATCAGCCTATCCAATCTTAACCGACAATTACCTGCATTACACAGCACAATAGATATGATGAAAACTGAGGCTATGCAAGCTAGAATCAAGGATATTAATCCTGATGCAAATGTTGAAATTTATTCCGATTTCTGTGCTCATGAATCCAGAGATTTTTTATTGAAAGATATCGATTTTGTTGTAGATGCAATTGATAGTTTAGGACCCAAAACTGGATTAATGGAGGCCTGTTACCGCAAGGAAATTCCCATTATTTCTGTTTTTGGAGCAGCAAGCCGTTTTGATCCATCCAAGATAGAGCTGGTAGATATTTCTAAAAGCCGCATCTGTCCTCTAGCTAAAAAAGTCCGTAAATATCTACATCGACGTGGAATAAACAAGGGTATTCCCGTTGTATATTCCTATGAAAAGCCTATCCCGCAGTTTGACCATGAAGCGGGAGCCGAAGCGGAGTGGGTATCCGGTCGAGGGCGAAAACGAGGCACACTTGGTTCAGTTGTATATATGCCGGCTATTATGGGCATGTGGGCTGCCAGCTATGTGTTGCGGGTTTTGGGAAAAAGTGAATCCTGATTTATAATAAATAGTAGAAAAAACAGAAAAGAG
>CAYYLA010000255.1:0-4731 GCA_964441785.1 uncultured Candidatus Cloacimonadota bacterium
AGGTAGTCTGTGTGAATGATAATGGAGAGACAGCAGGACCAGAGTGGACATTTACAACAGAAGAAGAACCTTCCGTACCCGGAGAACCAACATCACCCACACCATCTCATACTGCAACTAATGTACCACTAACCACGTCTCTAAGCTGGATAAATGGATCAAATACTGAATCAGTAAAATTGTATATAGGAATTGATAACTTACCCGAGGATCCAATTATATTAGGCGATACAGATTCTTATACACATGATTTAGAATATTCTACAGAATATCATTGGCAGGTAGTCTGTGTGAATGATAATGGAGAGACAGCAGGACCAGAGTGGACATTTACCACAGAAGAAGATATTACATATTATACTATATCAGGAAATGTAGGTATAGTGGCTGTTGTAGATTTAGGAAGTGGTAATTCAAGTGAAGCAGATGGAACTTATTCTATCTCAATTGAAGAAGATGAAGATATAACATTAACACCAGTATTAGATGGTTGGGATTTTGATCCAGAAACAGTAGCTTATAACGATGTTAATGCAGATAGCATTATTAATTTCACAGCAACTATATGGACGCCAGGAGCTCCAGAAGGTGGAGAGCCAAGCGGGGAGTCAGTATCAACAGATGTTGAGAGTATAATATGGAATGTTAGTAGTACAGGACATGAAGCAGATTACTATTCAATAGTTATGGCAGATAATGCAACTTATGAGAATCCTGATATCAATGAACCAAGCATTGAAGATACTGTTTGTTCTTGAGAAGACGTAGTTATCACAGCTAACACAACATACTATGTTAAAGTTATACCATACATAAATCCCCCAGGTGCTTCAGAACCCAGTCAAGGAGATTCACTTGAGTGGACTTTTATGACGGAGAATAGAAGTAGATTGATTATTGATATTAAGAGTAATATAAACAACAACAAGGACTAACAAATGAATGATAATAGTTATTTTGCAGAACAGAAGAAGATTGAAAATCCCTTTAAAATTTTGGGTTTTAGTAGAATTGCTCTGGGTATACTTCTACTTTTAATTGCTGGTATCGGACTTTTTCAGTATAAAAACTTGTTACTGGAAGCTGTTAAATACAGGTTTGATCCTGAGCAACTCAATATCTATATATTTGTGTTGAAATTGATTGTTTTCTTCAGTTATTTTGTAACCGGGCTTAAGCTAATTTTTCAAGGTATCAAAGACATCCCTTCGATATTTTTGAATCCTGATTTACCACCGTCCATTAATGATTTCAACAAAATTGAAACAGCGTTGATTGATAAGAAATTTCAAGATATCAAAGTAAAAGATGATTCTGTACTTGATTTAGCCAGAAAATATTTCGGTCATCATATACCTTATTTAAATAAGAAGGGCAAGATTCTGGTAAAAGAGAATTTAACTTATATAAAGGGATTGTTATCCGTTTTTGTTATAGTCGTAATAGTTGCAATAGTGATATCATTTGTACCTAGAGAATATATATCGGAGATTGGATTCGATTTGAGCAACATTGCTGTACCTTATCTTCCCTTGTTTCTACTGTTAGTTATTGGTGTTGCAAAAGTAATATCAATTTATTTGATTATGCCCAAAAACAGACCTATGGGTGATGTGTTAAAAGGAGTGTCCAATATTAAGGGAGGAGGTGATCCACACAGCCTCACTCCCTGTTTGGAAGAGTCTCTTTTAAGTATAAGTAAAAGTAATCTCATCAATAGAATTTTAAAAACAGATTTAAGCCAGGAAAAAGGTGTAATTAATGATACAGGTAAGTTTTCTCAAAAGATCTTTATTGAAACCCATCCAGAAATAATACCACAAAGTACAAAGAATTTTGCTTATCTAAATATATCTGTTGGTATACTATCGATAATTTTGGCGTTGATTCTACTGTTAAGCAATCAATTTAGCAAGAGTTATAGTATGATGAAAATGATTCCCGAACTGGTGAATCAGTTTATCCTCATAATTTTCACTCTTTCTGTAGCAGGTAAGGGAGATGAATTATTGAACCAGGCGCAAATGATAATGAGCACTTTCAGGTACGAATCTTTGTTTATTTTGGCACATATTGATGGGGTATTCGGTAAATCAGAAATAAAAGCAGGCAAGGCAGTATCGGATTCCTTTGAATCTGATAACGTAGTTGTTCGCAGTGATGCACAGATAAAGCTGTTTATATCCAAGGTTTTAACAGAAAATTACTCATTTGAAGAAGAGCGGATTATTATCAGTATGATAAAGGATGCAGAAGTAGAAGATGTTATGGACACAGTGAAAAGTGCTTTGGACAATTTCAGTACAGAAGGGGTTGTTATTAGAACAATTGATACAAATTCGCAATCGATTGAGGATTTTTCTAAACTAAATCTGGCGTACAAAGCAGCCAGTAAGATGGGAGAAACATTGCAGTTGCAGGCAAGCAAACAGGACCAGAAATTACTATCTGAAGAAAGGGATGACTCGGATGGTGCTGAGGAATCATCGGAAGTAGATGAGTTGGCAGCAAAGGGAATGAAGAAATGTCCGGATTGTGCTGAGGAGATTAAGTTAGAAGCAAGAAAATGTCGATATTGCGGATATCGATATGATACGTAAATTTTTGGGGAGGGGAGAATGAGGAGAGCATTATTGATTGCTTTTCTTTTCTGTTCAATTACGTTATTGGCAGTCAGGGATTTTTATTTTGAAGAACAGATTAGAATAGCTACAGATTATTTTATGGATAACTATGATATTAACGATAATTATCTGGCAATTCAAGCTAATAAGTCAGTAGAAATTTATAATTTGAAATCAAAAGCCATTGAAAACAGGTTTTACTTTGATAAGAGTATTCGAGCAATAAAATTCAGTATTGATGGAACTCGTTTAGCTGTTTTAACCAATGATAAAGTAAAAATATTCAATGTTGCAAACAATTTTACACTTAGTAAGGTATTGGCACTTGATCATAATGGTAGAGATATGGAGTTTATCAATGATGAAAAACTCTATATAGCCTTTAAAGAAGGGCTTATTGAAGAATATACTTTATCCCAAAATACAATTGAGAGGATGGAAACCTGGAGTGGATTCCCAAATATCTATAAAATATTTACCAGTCCTGATAAAAAGTATCTGCTGGCATCTTCTGGAGTTCCTCAAAAAGTAGTTAGTGTGGTAGAGCTTAACACCATGGAAAATAATTGGATAGATTGCTATTTAGAAGATGATGGAGACAATCTGTTTATTAATGATTCGCTACTAATTGTCAAAAGTAAACAAGCTTTACTAAACATCCATACAGGTGAGTATCAATCCACTTTTTTTCCTGATGATTTGAGATCAATAAAAGCTGATATTAAGGAGTATTTCAGTATTTGGAATAGTTATGGAAACGACAGAGTATATATAAGTGATAATAGACGTTATGATAATATTTTAACTGTTTTTGATGGTAAACTGCTGAATTACAATGATGGCCTTCTTATTACACTTGAAAACAACAGTTTGATATTCTCTAATTTGACAGATTTCCAACAGCGATTAAATGAGATATTTCAGCAACAAGCGGATAATGATATAAACTCTCAACAAAAAGATCAATTTGAAAGTTATGATGATTACATCGATAGATTAATAAATCTAAATGCCGATGTAAATAGCTGTTATAGACGTTATTTAAAAAAGTATAAAGTCCCTGTTTCGGATTATGATTTTGAGAATAAATCATTTAAAATTGATTTGCCATTATGTGGTATAATTATTGTCAAAGTAGAAGAAAATCCCGAGGATTTTAAGAGTCAGGAGTTATCTCTGGATTTTCTTAATATCGTTATAGCTAAGGATGGTTCTACCTGGAAACTACTATCAGCAGATATTGTAATGCCTAAGTCAGCTTCATATATAGATTATAGATATTATGATAATAATGTCTGGGAATCTCAGGAAGGTAATGTAATTCCCCCAGAATTAACAAATAATAGTAATCCTGATGCTGTTGGTGTAATATTGTTCAATTATGATTATCAGGATAGTGATATTGAATCCTTAGAATATGCTAAGAATGATGCTGAATTGGTAAAACAATATTTTATAAATAGTTTTGGAATACCAGAATCAAATATCCGGCTGGAATCCAATCTTTCAAAATCACAATTAGAAAAGATTTTTGATAAAAATTCATCTGGCAGTATTGTGAATTCATTAAGGCCCAATGAATCTGATCTTTACATATACTACTCTGGTCATGGTATTGCTTCAGAAAACAAGAACTATCTTGTGCCATATGATTTTGATTTTAATGATATTGATGGTTCAGGTTATTCCTATAACAAATTATTCGATGATGTTAGAAATCTTCCGGTAAACGATGTTTACGCCTTCTTTGATGCATGCCGCGTTAGTGAAATTGGTGAAAGAGATATTATCGTACAATGGATTGATCTGGATGAAGTACCTGATAATCTATGTCTCATAACTAGCTGCAAATTAGGAGAAAAATCATTTGATTATGATGTAGAAGAGTATGGATTGTTTACTTATTATCTGATGCGAGCGATAAAAAACAGAAATGCTGATAAAAATGGAGATCAAAAAATTACGATAAAGGAGCTATACGATTATATCTCAGACTATGATAAAGGCATACCATGGGAATCACGGAGGTTAAAAAACAAGGAACAAACCCCCATTTTGTATAACCGTGTGAATTTTGGCGATAAGGTTATCATTGAATATTAGGAGG
>CAYYLA010000256.1:0-4728 GCA_964441785.1 uncultured Candidatus Cloacimonadota bacterium
GATTTATACAAGAGAATGTATGACAATGAACTACCTTCCGGTTCACCGGAAAGACATTTCAGCAAGGAACTGTTTCACACCCTGAATTCATTGCTTAACAAACACGAAATCCCTGATCAGATTCCCCATTATGTGTATAAAGGACGATTCACATCGTATGACGAGGTTTATATACTTCTCAATCATATGATCAAACTTTACAATGATGCAGGGGTAGAAACCAGAGCGTTAAAAATGGCATACAGACGTTATGGTGAATGGTTAAAAGAAGGGAGGACAATCTATTTGAGAAAAAGAAAAAAAAGCCAGAATCAAATGGAATTGAATTTTATTAATTTATTGGAAAACAACATGTTAAAGCAGATTATCAAGAATATCAAATTATTTGATTTTCTAAAAAAAGTAATCCTGGAAGGAAAAACATTTGACTATAATGATTTAAAACTCTATTAAATAATTAAGATAACGAAAGGGGGTTTTATGACTTTGATCGAAATTGATGATGGGATTGTAATTAATCTGGAAAACATCTTCATGTTTCAGGTAAAGACACTCGACTCTAGTGAAAAATGCTACATAAGATTTTATAGAAATGACACAAGCTATGCAAATAGCAAAGAATTTGATAATCGCAATCAAGCTAAGGAATGGATATTCATGAAAGCCATTCAGGCTGGTGGAACCAACGAAATAATATCATAGGGAGATTGTATGCCTTCACTAAAAGATGCTTATATTTTCGCAATAATCAATGAAGTAAAATCACAGAACCTTTACAAGATATTGTCAATTGCAGCCAAAGAATCCGCCTCTAAACAAACATTTGAAGAACTTTCCTTATTGGAGAAGGTCCATGAAGAGAAAGTTACCAGGTTGTTTAAGGAGCAATTTCCAGCAGAGACATTGGAGATTGATCGTTCTGTATTACCACGTCTGAAACGAAATCAGGAGATAGTAGACCCTCGAGAAGCATTACTTTTTGCTGTTGGACGCGAGGAGATGGCTTCTTCGGGATATGAAGAACTGATGGAGAAAAGTGAGAATCCTGAGATTAAGGAGTTATTTGGTAATCTGGCAAAAGAGGAGCAATATCATAAAGAAGTACTGGAAACAGAGATTCTAAAAATCTCGGGTGAATTGCTCTGGTTCGACGAAAATGAGTTAAGTGGATTATTTGAATATTAGGAAAAATTGAGGGGCTTTTTTAGCCCCTCATTATTAAATTCTACTAAAACAACATCCCCAAACCTAAAATTACATCCGGTGCACCATCATCTAAACCAAATCCGAAGAATGCTCTTATCTTACCAGGAAGTTCTGCCATAGTGTATTCCGAACCAATAGAGAATAAGGCATAATCTCCTTCACTTCTAAAACTTAATTCCGGAATAAGGGTAAATTGCGGAGATGCTTCAAATAATGATCCAAACCCAATATTGAAGGAATTTTCATATTCATCTTTGAGCTTACCATTATCGTATTTAGTAACCTCATAAAAATCCAATCCCAGATTACCGGTAAGAGTAAGGTTGTCCATCATCTGATGTTGAATTGCCCCATATAATCCATAATTTAGATTGCCTGCGCCGATGTCTTCTGATCCAATCGGCAGGGTCATATAGACCCCCGCAGCTAAGGGAAATTCTATGGAATCAAACTTGTAGCGTCCATGGATTAACAAATCATTAATACCGGAATTACCATCGCCATAATCAGGACTGATACTGGTAAATGATAATCCACCTCCAATTTCGATATTGGACATTAATTGATAACCACCCTGTAGCTTGACATCAAACAATGATGCATACTCAAAATCCTGATAGTCAAACCCAATTTCACAATAGTAATCCGGAGTAATTAATGCATCACTGAAAAAACCTTGAAATAGATGTGGTGTTTCATCCTGTGCAAATAACACATTACAAGCAATAATTACAAATGCGATAACAATGATATTTCTTCTCATTTTCCTCTCCTTGGTTAGTTTTATGTTTCAATTAAACCTTAGATCTTAAATGTCAACTATTTTCAGATTTGAGATTTTGCTTGCTTATAACGTTCCATATATTCAGATTTGATGCAGGAGGAGATTAAATATGAAAAAAATCATTGTCATTCTTATTATTTTGTCCATAACCACCTTATCCGCAATTGAAATTGGAGGAGTTAATCTTCCTGATACATACACACTGAATGATAACAACCTTGTTCTCAATGGTGCAGGATTGCGAAAAAAAGTTGTTATCAAAGTTTATGCCTGTGGATTGTATATACCGGAGAAAAGTAGCAATTCTGAAACTATTCTTAACGCTGATTCTGCCATAGCTGTACGGATGCACTTCATCTACAAAAAAGTTGACCAGGAGAAGCTTATCTCTGCCTGGAACGAAGGTTTTGCATCTTCTGGAGTAACAGAGACAATGGCAGAGAAAATAAGCCAGTTTAATGCGTTCTTTAACCGACCTGCCAATAAGCATGATATCTACATGATCACCTATGACAAAATCAATGGAACCTCTGTTTACATAAATGAAGAATTGCAGGGTTCAATCCCGGGAGCAGCCTTTCGTAAAGCTGTTTTCTCTATCTGGTTGGGAGAAGAAACAGCATTACCAAAACTCAGAGATAAATTATTGGGTCGGTAGATTTATTAAAAGTTCTGGAGATTGTGGTTTCTAATCTACAAGGTGAAAAGTGAGAAGTGAGAAGTGAACCTGGTGAAATATCTTCGTTACTCAGATTTCACAGGTCAAGAAAGTGAAAAGTGAGAAGTGAGATGGGAATGTAAGCTTACAGCCTACAAGGTGAGAATAAAAAAGCGGGATTCAAATCCCGCTTTATATTAATTATCTTGCCAAAGCTGCAGTTTCAAAACCTGCTTCGACCCAGGAACTGTAGTTCCCATCCAGTCGATAGACTCGTTTAAACCCTGCATCAGTAAACATTTCGGCTGCCAGCTTAGAGGTTATATTATTATGATAATAAACAAGATAACGCTTATTTTTATCCAAAACCTCCAGAGCAGATTCCAGTGAACCATCACCTATAAAGTAATTTACAGAACCCGGGATGTGACCCATCTCATAGATTCCTGATATATCTACCACAACCAGATTTTGATCCCTTTCGATCATCTTCCTGGCCTGGTATGCTGTGATATCTTTATAGGAGTATTGGGAATTATTCTGATCATTTGCAACCAGATAGAATACTGTTGCAATTGCTATAAGAACAAGTACTATTCTGATCAGCTTCATTTCATCCTCCTTTTTTATCTTTTATAATCTATTAATAATTATGGATTTAACAAACATAATTATCATCCTTCGCATTTTAAACAACAAAGGAAGTAGCCTTTTTTCGAAATGGTAAATTTGTGTCAAGAACAAAAAAAATTGTTAACTACCTATTTAACAAAAAATTATGAGTTTATTTGATGATATCTCCTACAAAAACAACAAGTCTATAATGTGCTATAAAGTGTGCTATTTAGATACTTTCAGGAAATATAATTGACACATTTACGAGAAAACAGTTTTTAAGCATAAAAAAAGAAGTAAATGAGGTTCGAGGAATGAAATTTGATCCACAAAAAAATTACCAGTTAACCAGGAAACAAACCGGATTCCTACCTAGAATTGATTCAACCCCTGATACTTACAAGATGTTAGGATTCAAAAGCGGATTGGAAGTTCATCAACAACTTGATACAAAAGAAAAGCTCTTTTGTCGATGTCCAGTAGGACTTTTTCAGAATTTTGATGACTATGATGCAGAGTTAGTGAGACACATGCGACCCACTCTTTCGGAGATGGGAACCTATGATGGAACCGCCTTGATGGAATTTAAAACCAGAAAAAATATCTTCTACCGCATTAAGAATCGCACAACCTGTACCTATGAGGTTGATGATACTCCACCCTTCCCCATCAATAGAGAGGCTTTGGATTATGCAATCGAGATTGCATTAATGTTAAAACAGAACATTGTGGGTGAACTTCATATTACTCGTAAACAATATCTTGATGGTAGCATCCCAACCGGATTTCAACGTACTGCAATTATTGGTATTGAAGGTGAAATTCCTCTTAAGAATAAAAAAGTTGGCATCATCCAGTTAAGCATAGAAGAAGATTCCTGTCGTGAAGTATCAGATATTGGCCACGATAGAGTTTATACCACCGACAGACTTGGAATTCCCCTAATCGAAACAGTAACCTATCCTGATATGGTTACACCGGATGAAGTACTTGAAGCAGCTCAATACATACGTTTCTTAAACAGAAGTTCGGAACGTGTAAGAAAAGGTATTGGAGCAGGTCGCGAAGATGTTAATGTAAGCATAACCGGCGGAACCCGAGTTGAAATCAAAGGTGTATCACATAATAAATGGATCCCGGAATTGACCCATGTTGAAGCCTTCAGACAAAAAGCATTACTTCTAATAGCAGAAGAATTAAATAAGCGAGTTAGCGATACATCCAAGTGGAAACCAACAGTTAAGGAAATTGATTTTGATATTTCAGAGATTGGTTATCCTCCAATAAAAGATGCCTTAGACAAAGGTTATAAACTGATTGCGATAAATCTTCCGCAATTTAAACGTATTCTATCTCATTTCACCCAACCGGGTAAAACCTTTTCCAATGAGATCTCAGACCGATTAAAGGCTATTTCCTGTCTCCAAAAACCCCATCATATCCATTCGGAAGATCTTGAACCAGT
>CAYYLA010000257.1:0-4720 GCA_964441785.1 uncultured Candidatus Cloacimonadota bacterium
CTGGGCACATATCTTTCTCCTTAGCATATAATTTTATAAAGCCAAACTTTTATAATATCAAAATTAGGTCAAACCTTTTGCTCCTTAAGCTTCAGAGCTAAGGCGTATAATCGATTACGTTTTATACCATATTCCTTAGCAATATCTTTCAGCTCTGCCTTTGATGAACCACGTTCCTTGAGCAGCGTCAAGATATCCTCATCGGATAATTCCTCAGCAATTTTCCCCTCAATCACCACCACAAACTCACCCTTTAAAGTTAATGGTATCTCTTCTTTAACAAATCTGCTTAGTGTTCCACGGTAATGTGTTTCATGCAGTTTGGATATCTCACGACTGATGGAGCAGTTACGCTCCCCTAACCTATCAAGACATACTGCTAAGAAGTCATAGATTTTATGAGGAGAAACATAGAAAATCTGATTGCAGGATTGATTCTTAATCTCATCCAACAAACTATCGCGATCCTTAACTTTATCAGGCAGGAATCCATTGAAGCAGAAACGATCCTCATCCATTCCTGCTGCCACAAAGGCTGGAACAAATGCAGTAGCTCCCGGCAGAACCTCCACAGCAAGATCCGATTCAATTGCAGCCATTACAATGATCTTGGCAGGATCAGAGATAGCAGGTGTTCCCGCATCACTTATAATGGCAACACTCTCACCTTTTTTCAATCGATCCAATATCTCTTTAACTCTGGAACGTTCGTTGAATTTGTGATAGCTGATCATGGGAGTTTCTATATCAAAGTGCTTTAAAAGAATGCCAGAATTACGCGTATCTTCTGCACAGATGAGATTTACTCCCTTAAGTATATCCATAGCTCTCAAAGTGATATCACGTAGATTACCGATAGGAGTTGGAACAATATAAAGCGTACCTTTTCTGATATTATTCATTAGATAAATCGGCTGTCTCAACGATAATTGTTTTTGCAAAAACAATCAATTGGAATTGAGACAGCCTATCCAAACTTATTTAGACTCTTTATAATTTTTTAAAATCTGTAAAACAGCATCAATATCTGCTACCGTATGGTCAGCATTTACCTGGAAACGGATCTCTTCATCACCCTTAGGAACAACCGGGAAATTAAGACCAGTTGCAAGAACACCATTCTCGGTAAGGAACTCTACCAGACGGGATGTTTCTGCAGTATCTCGAACCATCAATGGAACTACCGGATGAGCACCAGGTATTGTCTCGTATCCAAGATCCAATAAACCCTGTTCAAACTTCTTGGTCATATCCTTAAGATGTTGCAATCGTTTCTGACCCTCTGGTGAATCGAGGAATTCGATAACTTTGCAGGCTGCAGCAGCTTCTGAACAGGTAATTGGATTGGAATAAATATACATGGGAGCCGTTTCTCGCAGATAATCGATAATAGTCTGTGATGTAACAACATAACCGCCATTTACACCAAAAGCTTTACCCAGAGTACCAACAACGATATCGACTTTTGCATTTTCATAATCCTCTGTACCACGTCCTGTAGGACCGAAAGCACCAACACCGTGAGAATCATCAATAATACTGATAACACCCTCTTCAAAATCACCATCATATTTCTTGCAGATCTCAACTAACTCTGCCAAGGGTGCATGATCACCACGCATACTGAATATTCCGTCGGTAATCACAAGACAACGTTTACCTTTGCCAACAGCTTCTTTAAGTTTTGCATCAAGATCTGCCATATCATTGTGTTTATATATAAACTTACCTGCAGGACGAGAAAGACGCATAGCCTGGATAATACAGTTATGGTTCAATTCATCGGAAACAAGCACAGTTTCTTTATTTGTTAATGGGAATATCACTCCCATGCTTGTAACATAAGCAGAGCTGAAAATCATAGCTGCTTCTCTACCATGAAATTCTGCCAGTTTTTTCTCAAGTTGGATATGAGGAGTATGAGTTCCGCTGATAAAACGAACAGCACCTGGCCCTACGCCAAACTGTTGAGCTGCAGCTTCTTCAGCTTCAATAATTTCCGGTCTAAGGCTCATGCCTAGATAAGAATTAGCATTCATTTTTATAAATTGTTGTTCACCCTTACCTTCGATTAAATAACGTGGTCCTTTATCTCCTTCACTGTTAATGATTTTAGTGATAACCAGTTCTGCGCCTTTATCACGCCCGGTTGATCTCAAATCATCCAAATCATTTGCAAGACGATTGACTAATTTTCCAACTGACATTTCAACCTCCATCTATTATTTTTATTCTAAAATTACAAATGCACCGGCAATGTCCGGTAGATGGGTTAATGATACGTTGATAGAGGTAACCTCCATCTCTCCTGCAATCGCTGCTGCTTTACCTGTCAAAACCAATTCAGGCTTTCCAAGTTCATCATTTACAACACCAATTTCATTAAAGGAGATACCATTTCTCCAACCAGTACCAATTGCCTTTAAAAAAGCTTCTTTTGCTGCAAATCGTGCTGCAAAACTCTGATATTTCGAAGCTCTCTTGTTACAATATTCTATCTCATCTTCGGTAAATACCTTGTGAAGATAAGATTCATTCTTCTCTATCAAACGCTGTACTCGTGGCACATCAATCAAATCAAATCCAATACCTCGGGTCATTCCATTTCCTTTGATGATGAAACCATTATATCCCCATGCCAATGATTATCGTCAGATAGATGACAAATTATCCGATATAATCCTGCAGGTTGATCTTGAACTGACCAATGCATGATATGATTTCCATTAACGATATGTTGTTCATCAAAGATTACCGAAACAATTTCGAAATCTTCATCAACCACGAAAATGGTAGCCTCAACCGGAGTTGTAAGTATTAAGGGGATAAAAGCCAGATCGTTAACAGGATTGGGATAAGCAGGTCCAAAACTGTACTCAAAGCCATTATACCAATCATCATTATCAGTTGATCCAATGATATTTCCCTGGATATCCGTTTCGGTAATATTTTTAAAATCATCAATATCATTTTCTGTAATCATGCAGGGCATTAGATTAACGTCTTCACTGATAACATGCAGTTCTCTATTCCACATCTGAATCTTGGCATCAATTCGGTGTGATCCGTATTGATATTGTTCAGCACCCCATTGATAGCTGAAAGGATAGACCATATCATTGGTCATCATTTCATTATCTATGTAAAACAGTACCGATTCAATATCATCACTCTCGATATCTTCATCATCTAATTCAAGTGATATCTCTATCACATCACCCCAGACGAAATGTTCAAAACTGTTTGAAAAGACTAATTCAGCATCATCGAATTGTGAATCAGAATCTTCAAACAATTGACATGCTGTAAACGAGACAAGTATAATCCCGATCAGTACTGCCCAAAGGTATCGCATTTTTTATCCTATTTTTTCAGTTTTTCACCAAGGACTTTAAGCATGTCTTCGGTCATACTGTCAAGATTATAAGCAGGTTTCCAACCCCATTCTTCACGAGCCGCAGAGTCATCCATCTTATCAGGCCAACTATTGGCAATAGCCTGTTTAACAGGATCAACATCATAATCTAACTGGAAATCTGGGATAAATTTTCTGATAGCTGCAGCCAGTTCTTCTGGATCAAAACTCATGGAAGCTACATTGAAACAATTTCTATGTACAAGCTTTTCAGGATCAGCTTCCATAATCTCGATAGCAGCTTTTACAGCATCCGGCATATACATCATATCCATGTAAGTTCCGGCACCGATGTTACTGGTGAATTTACCATTTTTGATAGCATCATAATAGATTTCTACAGCATAATCTGTTGTTCCACCACCGGGAAGTGTGACATTGGAGATAATTCCGGGATAACGTACACCTCTTGTATCAACACCAAATCTACGATGATAATAATCACAGAGTAATTCACCTGAAACCTTTGTTACACCATAAATTGTGGTTGGACGCTGGATTGTATCCTGTGGTGTATCAACTTTAGGTGTACCGGGACCAAATGCACCGATTGAGCTTGGAGTAAAGAGAGCAAAATCAAGTTCTCTCGCTAATTCCAACAGGTTAACCAAGCCACCGATATTAATATCCCAGGAGAGTTGTGGTTTCGCCTCTCCCACAGCAGAAAGTAAAGCAACCAGATTATAAACTGTATCAATATTATATTTTTTGATTACTACTGCAATTTTATTGGAATCAAGGATATCAATAACCTCGTAAGGACCGCAATCCTTAAGTGATTCCGGTATATCGGTTCTAATATCAGAAGCAACTACATTATCACACCCGTAAATGTCTCTAAGAGCAGGAACTAACTCAGATCCAATCTGACCTGCTGCACCCATAACTAAGATCTTTTTCAATTGTATCTCCTTAACAATTTTTTCTTTTTACAAGATTTTTTTGCCTCTAATTTGTCAACAATAAAGAAGGAAAAATGAAGTAGATAGTAAGTAGTAAGGTAGTAGGTAGAAGGTAGTGATCGTTGTTGGGAAATTGGAAGGAGCTTATAGGAATTCATAGGAACTTATGGAAATTTGTGGAACTCATAGGAATTCATAGGAACTAGTAGGAACTTGTAGGAACTTGTAGGCATTTGATGGAATTTGTTGGAATTCATAGGAACTTGTAGGAATTCATTGTAACTATAATTGAAACTTGAATGAGAAAACTGACAACTGTCAACCGTTAACCGTCAACTGTAACAGGTAGATGTGATTATTGGTAATTTGGAAGGAATTAAAGGGAGAAGGGAGAAGGGAGAAG
>CAYYLA010000258.1:0-4712 GCA_964441785.1 uncultured Candidatus Cloacimonadota bacterium
GTAAGGTGCAAGTTTTTTATGCTGTATGACATGACACCCATACCTAAGGCTGTTATTATCGTCATAACAACTAGCACAATGGCTATTGATACGCCTTTTTCGTTTTTTATAAATAGTTTTCTCATAATGTTACCTCCGGGTAAATGTCATGAAGCAGGGGAGGGTCTGTCAAACTCCCTTAAGGTTACCGATGATCTTAGGTTGATATCATCAATTGAAGACTGAATGCTGTACTCGATTGTCATTTCATCAATCAGCTCCACCCTGAAGGATACAATGCCTTTTGCTATAACCACAGTGTTGCCCAAAGATGTACGGCTGATTGTAGAGTTTGTTGTTGAAAAAGTATATACAACTCCATTTATATCAATTTCAGAATGAAGTTCGTTGATTGTTATTTCGTCCAAAGACGCTTCGCGAAGCTTGCTGGACAGCTCAAACATTACGCCGCGTACGTTGGACTGACTGGTTAGCATTTCAGAGCTTGTTTTGTAACTGTCAAGTCCTGCGATAAAGAAAGCGCCTAAAAGAGATAATAACGTTGCAAATATTGCAAGTGTTATTATCAGTTCTATTAATGTCAGTCCCTTTTTGCTCTTAAACATAATTACTCCTAGGAAATATAGGTTTCAAATGTTCCTTCAAGAAAACCTATACGCTTGCTACTGTCACCTATATCAAATACCTGCACATAAGCATGGATTAGTGTAGTTGAATAATCATTAATTCCATAATATATGTTGCTGTTTGATAGTTGGGAGCAAATAAGTTCGTCATAGTTTTTGCTTCTTGCATACTCAATAATCGTGATGTCAGATGTATCGCCGACTAACGACAAAGTCACACTCTGAGTGTTTGCCTGTTTGCTGTATAGGTTTGCGATAATTATAATAGGGCAGGTAATATACTTTTTTGAAAACCTCATGACATCATATGTCCCTACCTGAACAAGAACTATATCAGATGAAGATGAATTTGTAATGGTGATATCACCCAACGGAGCTACTTGCGTTCCTTTGTTTGCTGTATCATCCGTTCCGCTGTCGCCAAACAATATAACTTCTTCTCCAATAAAATTGATATGCAGATACGAAGGGTTGTCCTCTGAAGTCAACGAAGAGTATACTCCATCAGGATAAAGGATTATCTGTGCATAGCAGTCGTCTCTTCCGTTACCATCGCTATCATATACTTGTTTTTGATTACCTATGGAAATTAGGCGTCCTTGATGAGCTATAGTTATAGGCACTCTGCTGTTTGATGAATCATTGTTTCCAGAAGATTCATCATTCAATGAACTTGCACTCATGTCGGAGTTTGCTTGATAATAATCGTATCCTTTCTTTCCACCTCTAAGACTCTCAGGAGCCATCCATCTAATGGGGCCAACATTGCTTTTTGTACCAGATCTATCGCTAGCAGTAGATTCCTGCCAGCCACTTTCTTTTGCAAGAGGATTCTCTATGCTGAAAGGTAGCTCTATTTCCTGCCAATCGATTGCTCCATCTCCATCATTAGATATGCCTTCTTCCTCATATAAGGGATTCTCGTTTTGTGAATTATTTGCCTCGTAAAGAGGATTAGAGGAGTTTTCAGTTGATCCTTCATAAATAGGATTCTCTCCATTCATTTGATTATCATTATACATCGGATTATCAATAGAGAGATTCTCACTATCCATACTTACATAGTACAGGATCCCGGTTGCAGGAGGAGAAGCAGATCTATTCCTACTACCCTGCACTGGACCAAAGTCCTGTTTAAACACTTCCTTCTCAACATCAACCTGACGTACATCAGGTCTAGATCCAGGATTTGAGCCAGGAGCTAACTTACTCATCATCAAAGCTTCATGTTCAAATTCATCCTTTGATGATGGTTTCATCAGCAGGTATTTCTGCCCTAGAACAATCAATTCTCCCGCTGGTTTAGGATCTAAATCCCGAACTATTTTAAGTACTTTGTCTTCATCTTGATCCATTCCATCACCAATTATGTTAAAAGAGAATAACTCACTCCTACCTTCCGGTTCACCCAAAGGCCGCTCTTGAGAATCCAATGCCTGAACTATCCAAACATAACGTTTTCCCACTTCTGCATCTAAAGTAAATGGCTGCAAAATATATTGAGTCATACCATTAAGATACTCCTCTACAATTGCATAATTTGCCTGGAAAGCTTCTGATAAGGATTGACCTTCCAACACTTCGAAAATCTGGAATTTATAGGTAACCAATCCCTCTGGATTTGGCATTACAGAGGTCCAGGAGAAATTTAGTGTATTTAATTGTGATATATTGATCTCCATTTGATCGAAAGGCTGGATTAATGTTGGTGGTTGATAGTCAGTTAAAACAAAGGTCTGACAAGCAGGTTCATCCAGGAGAGGTGTGTTATCGTATGGATCCACAAGGTTGATGCAGAGTGTGTAAGTATCTGCCGGGATCATTCCGGATCTAATCACACTCTCCTCAATATTGGTATCATGGATTTTGATTGCATCAACAGGAACAAGATCCTCGGGGAAATAGGTTGAGACACCTACCGGGAAGTATTGGACCATCATATCCTGAGATTTGGTCTCTGCAATCAAATCTGATGTTCCGCGAAAGAGCTGAGAACTTATCTTTGCTTCCAGCTCATCATCTGTATCGTTGGTAACAATAAGAATAGCAGTATCCCGGATAAATTCCCAATCCGAAAGATAAGGTGATGGATTGGGATCCATTTGAAGCTGAATCATTTGAGCACCCAAAGATGCTGTAATTAACAGAGCCATTGCCAATATATATAATATGATTTTTATAACTTTCATTGTGTCCTCCTGTTAGAACCTGTATTTCAGTGATGATCTTAGAGTGTTTTCTCTGTAACTAACTTCTCCATCATCATCTTCAAGTGTATTATGGACGGTAGATCCTTTTAAAGATAAGGTTATTGATCTACTGATTTTATAGTTTATTGAGATACCATTTCTTAAGGTTCTGGTATCTGATTTTGAGCCCAACTCACTAGTGTTATAGCCCATTTGAAGCGATGTTCTTAATCTATTTTTAAAAAACCTATATCCTACAGTTCCGTTAATTGAGTTCATGGTAAGATCATACTGATCTAGCTCATTTATGAAATTGCTGTAAGATAATGAACTTGTTAGTGGAATTGATAACAAAGAGATGGAATATGCTACTGTGATATTTTGTGAGCTAGTTGAATTACCATCTTCTCCCCCATTTTCCTGTTCAAATTCATCTTTTCCATAGGTTAATGAGACATTATGATTTATTTTGTAGAATTTAAAACTGTACGATGGATTAATTGAATAAGATATCGTATTACTTACTATTTCTGCCTCATCCTCTTCATCATTATTAAAAGCAAAATTGGAGTAGCGTAACCCGAGATTCAAAGATTTCGTAATCCGGTTCATAGCATTAATCATCCAAAAAGTTTGTACCGAACTTTGCGCTTTAGTCTCTGAGATATTATTAATTCGATGTGAGATAGAACTATTAAGAATTATTCTGTTTTGATACAACTTTATCATAGGTTCTAAGGATGCTTCCATTCTATCTGCCTGTTGATATGGATAAGCTAAGGATTTGAATCCCGGTCCGATATACTTACCCTTTGCTTTGATAGACCAGTTCCTACCCTTTCTTCCCATCTCAACTAAACCAGCAGCGTCATATCTGGTTGAACGACGATTCTCTAAGATCACATCCAACTGATCTGTCCCGCTTATTTCCATTTTTTCCGAACGTGTATTTCTGGTAAAACCTGATCCAGCAATTTCACTGCTTAGATATATCCCCGCAGGAAGATTAACTCGCATCCCAAGAGAGCTTACAAAACCCTCTTCCGGAAATTTTTCAACTGTTTCATCTAATGATTTTTTATCATCTGCTACCTTTACAAAATTGAAGTGGAGATGACTCTTCTTTTCATCACCGTAACCTAGCTTAAATGACATGAAATCTCGCTGATAAAGAGGTTCTATCGCTTCATCCTCATCAGGGTCAACTGCTTCATGAATTCGACCCTGATTGAAGGATACTCGAAGCAAACCTGGATTAACAGAAATACCACCTCCAAATATCTTTTGATCACCAGTTGTAAGCTGTGAATATTGGGGTGTTTGGTTACCAATGTAAAGGGTTATGAATTTATATTGAGGTGTTACACTGAAATTGTTCATTGGGTTAGAGAAATAATCCATTAAGCTCTGCCTGGATGGTATTGGTGTGGTTGAACTGAGTTCATTATTACTAAAGGTAAAAGTAAAAGGAAAAATAACTTCGCCAATGTATATTGTTGGACTAAAAATAGCCCGTTGTAAATTATCCGGTCGCTTTGGTCGTACCCCATCTTCCTCAGTATCAAGATTGTAGAAATCACTGTTAAATATCAGATTCCCCTTGAATTGAATTAAATTGATAGTTTGTTGAGCTTCAGCATATTTTAGCAAAATCAGTAAAATAGCTACAACGGCAAATGTTTTTATACTTCTTTTTTTTCTCATCTTACCCCCTCTAATAAGGGAAGATGATTATGAATTATAGTGTGGGCAGTTCCATAACTGTTGAGATTCTCTTTTGATCTTATTATCTCTTGTACAAAGGAATTTTCCATCATCATAAGACTTGTAGAAAGCACAATTCTGACAGATTCTTAAGCGCTTTAACGCACCCTCATCATAGAAAAACTTTAAGATG
>CAYYLA010000259.1:0-712 GCA_964441785.1 uncultured Candidatus Cloacimonadota bacterium
TTCAATTTCTCAAAACTCTACATTATGAAAATATTGAAACTCTACCATACGTCCTTCGGGATCTTTTGTAAAAAAATGATAGATTGGATATTTTGGATTATCTCTTGGTTCTCCATCTGCTTTATCTTTAAACATTTCGTAATATCGATCAACCTCTTCCTTATCCTCGAAAAAAAAGGTAATTATCCCGCCTGTATCAGCTTCTTCCCGTTGACAAAAACCCAGCAACATTCCACCAAACTGGTAAATTAAACAGTCATCCTGGTCCATCCAGATCTCACATCCAACCTCTGCTTCATAGAATATCCTCATCATATCCAGATTTTTTGTTCTAAAAAAAATCAGTCCGCTTTTTTCCATAATTACTCCTTTTTTTTGGTAATCATATAATGCAAATCCCCTTAAAAAAGCCAAGAAAATTATCTGAAAGTAGTCAGAGATATAATGCTGATCATGGTGAAGCTATTCGATAAATGAGATAATTCTCGTTATCTTGAAGAGCAACAGAACCATCCTCTCAATGATTCTTGTAAATGATATTTGAACCACTACGCCAGCCAATCTCGCCTGCTTGATGACAACGATTGAGTTGGCTAACTAAATTATCAAATCAATTTCGGATTGTTGAAAAACATAAGAAAAGGTATTTCAGAATTGACGGAAATCACATTAAAAGCATTTGTAAATATAAAAGCATCCGGTGCGAAGTATC
>CAYYLA010000259.1:722-4703 GCA_964441785.1 uncultured Candidatus Cloacimonadota bacterium
ATTAATACCGTCAGTAAAAATTATAAAAATGAACATATCCGGCGTGGTAGTATCAACAATGGTTTTGGATATTTAAATACCGGTAATGTAGAAATATAAGTCAGATGTTATTTTTTAAGGAGATATTATGAGAAATTTAATAATTTTTACTACTAAGTATGGCAGTGTTAGAGAATCTGCAGAGAAATTGTCACCTATGCTGGAAGGCGATACGGTAATTGTTAATCTGAGAGAAGACACCGTTCCTGATTTAAATGAATTTGATACAATTATTTTGGGTGGATCTGTATATGTTGGTAAAACCCAAAAAGAAATTTCAAAATTTGCCCAGGACAACCTCTCTACTTTGAAGCAAAAAAATATCGGAATATATGTAAACTCAGGTGAACCATCAGATAAAAAGTACGATCAAATCAAGAATTCTTTCCCTGCTGAACTTTATGATAAAGCAAAAGCAATCGGTTTATTTGGTGATGCAATCTATATCGATAAAGTTACAAAAATGGACAAATTTGCACTGAGGATTATCAAGGGAGTAAAAGAAAGTTATAATAATATCGACGAGAAAGCGATAAAAGATTTTGCTGATAAGATGAATAGTTAAAGGATAAGGCTAAGGTTGAGGTTGAGGTTGGAAGTTATTAACCCATCTCATTAATTTTTCTAACCAGAACAGCAAGGCTTGGATAGATGTCGACATTTTCTACAATTACATCTTCTGGAACATCCAGGGATACCGGAGTAAAATTCCAGATACCTTTAAGTCCATTTGAAACAAGAAGATCAGCAGTTTCCTGAGCCACTTCTTTGGGCGTTGCAATAATCGCAATTGAAGGATTTAGTGTTGCGATTAAATCAGGCAACTTCTCAAGTGAGAAGATTTTAATCTTTCCATATATCTCACCTATCTTTTCTTCATCTGTTTCAACAGCAGCCACAATCTGCATTCCACTATTTTCAAAACCCCTATAATTTAGCAGTGCAGTTCCCAAGCTTCCTACTCCAACCAGAATTGCATAAATTGTAATATCCCAATTAAGATATTTTTCTAAGGCAACAATTAATTCTGCTACTTTGTGACCGCGCTTTGGTACACCCCTAACTCCTGTTATCGATAGATCTTTTCTAACCTGAGTGTGATGAACTTCTAGATGTCTGGATATCTCGGATGCCGAGGTATATTCCTGATTTTTCTTCTGTAAACCCAGTAAAAAATGTAGATATTTCGGTAAACGTCTTAACGTTAAATCAGATACATTACCCTGTTCCATTGCGCTTCTCCAGATTTTTTAATTATTTATTTATTTTATTATGAATTTGAGTCAAGTAAAAAGATAATTTTTTATCGATATTTTCAAATTTATTGCTGTTGTTGATTATTATGACGGATACGTTAAATAGCAGGAGGAAAATGTTATGTAAAATATTTCTCCCCTTTCCCCTTTCCCCTTTCCCCTTTCACATTCCTCAAACAACGACACATTAGTTGAGCCCCTTAATCTGAAGCTAAGGTCAGATACAACCGAAACCACTTTACTTTACGATCCTCTTATTCTTTATTCCTTTTAAATTATATTCCATCCAGGTAATTACAAATAAATTTTCCATTAACTTTTTTTGTAGCTTGATATTCGAAATCTGTGAAATTCTTTTCATATTTGATTGGCAATTTCTTGTTTCAAGAGCAAAAGATTGCTGATTAATAGGCTGTTTAGGGTCGTTTCTCTAAGGTAGAAAATGAAGGGGGGAAGAAAAAAATATACCTCTGTAAATGTGGTTTATAAAAGCGATTTTGCTTTATTCAGGAAAATATATCACTACTTCAGAATTATTATATTGACACATATCAGCTCCTTTGTCACTTTACCGCAGAAGTTTATATGGTTGTAATGATTAATACAAGTTTTTTCATTATATAATTTAAACTTAGACTAAACTTAGGAGAAAAATATGTCTCAAGGAACAGTAAAGTGGTTTAATGACCAAAAAGGTTACGGATTTATATCCGCTGATGATGGAAACGATTATTTTGTACACCACACTGGAATCAATGGTTCCGGTTTTAAATCACTTCCAGAAGGAGCAAGAGTACAGTTTGAATTAGAAGCAGGCGATAAAGGCCAACGTGCCATTAACGTATCTGTAATATAAGATTATACTCATCCACATTTGATGCCCCGCTTTGAGCGGGGCTTTTTTTTTATCCAACCTCTTTGCGAACCATAGGAATGAGTAATAAAATTGGTATTGTTCCAATAAAATATATAACTGATGTGATAATAAAACACAGTTTGAAGTTATTGTCTCCAATCAAAAATCCACCTAACACAGCCGAAGCATTCCAAAATAATCCCCAGGCAATAGTTTCAAGGGAATTCCATTTTCCTCTATGTTTTTTAGAAACCACATCCATCAAAATTGATCTACTCAAAGGTTGTGCTGCATTCATAAGGGAGCCACGCATAACAAACAATGGAACCAATATAATTAGCGGAGGATAGAAAGCAATCGTTAATAAACAGATTGTAGCGAAAAACTGAACAACAAAAATCATCTCACCTCTACCTCGTTTGCGTGAGAGCTGCTGCGCCACTATGCCTAATATCCCAGTAACCAGAAATGTTAAACCCATCACAACCTGTACAGATACCGGTTTCAGACCATAAATTGATCTAAAAAAAACTGGAAAGAATTTTATCGTCATCCCAGCCCCCATACCAATTATTACATTTGAAGAAACTAATAATACTGGTATTTTCTTTGATCGCTTTGTTGTTTCAACATCTACATTTTCCCCTTCATATAGCGATTCACTCTCATCCCCCATAGAACGTTCATCTTTGAATTTGAAAAGGACAAGCGAGGATACTAATGAAAAGAAAATTCCCACCAGCATGACATTCTTCAAAATGGATATATCCCACTTATCTCCAAGATAGAGAAATAGAATAACATTTAAAAATGGACCTGATGCCATAGCAAATTGTCGGATTAAATGCAATCTTGAGTATACACCTGAGCGATTCCCAGAGGGCAGAGAATCTGCAATAATCGATTCAAAAGCGGGACGATTCAAACCCTGGAAAGCACCCCACAAAAACATTGCTGCCATGATGATGAAAATACTACTGGCTAAACCCAGTGTAACCATAGCCAGTATTCCTATCACACCCGATATTTTTAGCATCCGATCGCGTCGATATTTATCAGCCAGATATCCTGCAGGAAAGACAAGAGCTGTCATTGCTATTCCTGAGATTCCAGCGGTAATACCCAATAATTCATTAGAAGTTAACCCAAAAATCCCGTTAGATTTTTCTGAAAATAACACAATATATAAACTCAAGATATTCCCCATCCAGATGCCCCTGCCCAATGACTGTAATAACTCAAAGATAAAGGCTAATCGCACATTTGGATTCAGATCCTTGCAGGAAAACATACTTCGAACATCGTTACTATTAAATCTTCTTCCCATCTAAATTTCTCCATTATTAAACTAAGAGATAGAGATATTTAGAAGACTTATCCTGTAAAGAAAATTGAAAAAAATGGTTGAAATAGTTGAATTGATTGAATGGTAAATTGGTGGAATGTTATACAAACTCTCCGACTTCACTTCTTGAATTTACTAGAACAATCGTCATTGTGAGTGATCCCGGCTTCTTGGGATTGTATCGAATCCTGTCATTTCTGAGTGATTCCGGCCTTTTGGAATCGTATCGAAGGATGAACAAGCCTCGCTCACATTTCATGGTTCGATAACCCTTTTTCACAAAAACAGGCACTCACCATGACTAATATATAATGTATCACTAACCATTCGCAAGGTCTTCAACCATTGCGAAGGTTTCCATTCTTCCTGACTCCCTGGATTCCCGAATTCTTGATTCCACGACTTCTTTATTCCGTTTTCCGTCTTCCGTATTTATTTCAAAACCACCATCTTCTTCACATCTTCCCCATTCTTTGATTTCAACC
>CAYYLA010000260.1:0-67 GCA_964441785.1 uncultured Candidatus Cloacimonadota bacterium
TGTATTACTACAATTTCCTCAAGGATTACCTTTCCCTTCTCCCATTATTACCGCGTATAAACGCTGA
>CAYYLA010000260.1:167-4683 GCA_964441785.1 uncultured Candidatus Cloacimonadota bacterium
TTCTCCCTTTTCCCTTCCTTTTAGCTCCTTCCAAATTATCAATAATCACATCTACGTACTACGGTTGACAGTTTACGGTTATCAGTTGTCAATTTTATCTTTCAATTTTCAATTACAGTTGCAATGAATTCCTATAAGTTCCTATGAGTTCCTCCGGAATTGCCAGCAATGATCCCTACCTACTACTTCACTACTTACTATCTACTGACTTTTATTTCCTCAAGGATTACCTTTCCCTTCTCCCATTATTACCGCGTATAAACGCTGATAAACGCAAATAGTTAAGAGCCGAATAAAAGATTTCAATATGTTCCAATCATATTCCTATTGTATTTCCACAGGTTCTAACAAGCTCCTCAAGGTTACATTTCCCATCTCACTTCTCCCTTTTCCCTTCCTTTTAGCTCCTTCCAAATTATCAATAATCACATCTACCTACTACCTACTATCTACTACCTACTATCTACTACTTACTAATTCCTCAAGGATTACTTTCTTCTGCCAATTACTGAATCTAATTCAAAAATAATGTCGGTATTTGCCAGTTATAATCATAATCTAAAAATAGTTAGAGCTTTTTGACTTGACGTAAAAAGCATCGGAAACTTTTGGTTATCAAAATGCAAAAAGTTATTGTGGAGGAATATATGGAATATTTTTTAACTGAAGATCAGTTGGAGATTAGAGAAATTGCCCGTAAGATCGCAGAAGAGAAGATCAAACCGGTTCGGGCTAAATATGATGAAGAGAATGCATTCCCATGGGAGATTGTAGAGGTTTTCAAACAGACAGATCTATTTGCCGTACTCATTCCAGAAGAATATGATGGAATCAGTGGAAAGGTTGAAGATCTTGCCATAGTTACGGAAGAATTAAGTCGTGTTTGCGGTGGTATTGGTTTGGCTTTTGGTGCTACGGGATTGGGTTTGTATCCAATCTTGATATCCGGAAGTGAAGAGCAGAAACAGAAGTATTTACCCCAGATCGCTGCTGGTGAAAAACTTGCTGCTTTTGCCTTAACAGAAGCTAACGCTGGTTCTGATGCCGGTGGAATCGAAACAACTGCTGTGTTAGATGGTGATCATTATGTGCTGAATGGAACAAAACAGTGGATCACTAATGGTGGCGAAGCCGATATCTATAATGTTTTTGCTCAAACTGACAAATCAAAGGGTGCCAGAGGTGCTTCTTGCTTTATCGTTGAAAAAGGTACAGAAGGTTTCAGCTTTGGTAAAAAAGAAGACAAACTGGGAATCAGAGGATCTGCAACCCGCGAATTGGTTTTTGATAATTGCCGCATTCCAAAAGAAAACCTTGTTGGTCGTGAAGGTACTGGTTTCATGATAGCAATGAAGACTTTTGATAAATCACGTCCAATGGTTGGAGCTCAGGCCGTTGGGATAGCTCAGGGTGCTTATGAAGAAGCTGCACGCTATTCAAAAGAGAGAATCCAGTTCAGCAAACCAATCTCATCATTCCAGGGCATCCAATTTATGCTGGCTGATATGGCAACTCAGATTGAAGCAGCTCGTGCTCTGGTTATGGCTACTTCCAAAATGATCGATTCCGGTGTTAAAAAATATGCTAAAGAATCAGCTATGTGTAAAGTTTTTGCCTCTGATGTTGCAATGAAGGTGACAACAGACGCTGTACAGATTCTGGGCGGTTATGGTTATATGAGAGAGTATCCGGTTGAAAAAATGATGCGTGATGCTAAAATTACTCAGATTTACGAGGGTACTAATCAGATCCAACGCACTATCATTGCTTCTAATTTATTAAAAGAATTCTAATAATATTGGATAATTTGGGCACGATCAATTTGATTAAAATTGAGCGTGCCCCTTAACATTTTGAGAAATCACTTGCTAAAAAACCGCAAAAAAGCGTTGTTTAACAATATCCAAACTGAAAAAAGAGGGGAATATGGGAAATAACCAGATGTTGCTGATTGTTTTGGGTGTGATTATTGTTGGCGTTGCCATTGCAGCTGGTGCAATGTATATGAATCATCAGTTGAAGCAGAATCACAAGCAGGAAATGTTGGCGATGATTAATTACTTTATGACGCAGGGGATGGAGTACAGACGGACTCCGATAACTCATGGTGGGGGAGAAGGTAGTTTTATCGGCTTTACGCCTTCTGGCGCAGAACCGTCAACTCATGTGTCTGGAAGCTCTCCGGGTGCCGTGAAGGTTGAATTTAATAACGTGATCTATTATATCGAATGGTATTTTAACGATCGATTAAAGATTATTGCTTCGTCAAAGGTTTATGGCGAAGGACATCCCTGGCCTAACTCCTATAATGCGCGTATTACTGCGGTGTATGATAACCAGGGTAATATCGATAAAAATGGATTTGAATTCTCCGGTGACTGGTAGCAGAGTAATTGGTTAAGGATTGTTGGTGAGAAAATGAAGAAATTATTGGTTCATGCCTGTTGTGCACCCTGCCTGGTGGCACCTTACAAGCATTTGAGTGCAAAGGACTTTGATATTCACGTCTTCTGGTATAATCACAATATCCATCCCTATACCGAGTACAAAAAGCGGTTGGAAGCGTTGCAAATTTTTACCGAAACCAATGGAATTCCGCTGATTATGAAAGATGAGTATAATCTTGAGGAATTTTTACGCAATAGTGTCTATCGCGAGGGAGATCGCTGTAGATCCTGTTATTATGAACGATTGAAATATGCAGCTATTATTGCCAGAAAAGGTAAATTTGACTATTTTACCACTACCCTGCTCTATTCGAAGTTTCAGAAACATGAGCTGATTAAGGATATCGGTAATGCACTGGCTAAGGAGTACGGGGTAGAATTTTATTACGAAGATTTTCGTGAATATTGGAAGGAAGGGATTGCGCTATCCAAAGAAATGGAGATGTATCGTCAGCAGTATTGCGGTTGTATCTATAGTGAAAAAGAGCGATATTTGGGTAAAGTTAACGGTTGACGGTTAACAGTTAACAGTTAACAGTTAACAGTTGACGGTTGACAGGTGTCGGTTGTCAATCTAAAGTTTGTTATTGGATAACGAGTTGTATTCTAAAGGAGAACTAAATGAAAACAGTAAGATCATATAAAAAAATGAAAAAGCAGCATGATAAAATTGTGATGATGACAGCTTACGATTATCCATCGGGAAGACATGTAGAAGCTGCAGAAGCAGATATTATTCTGGTTGGAGATAGCCTTGGGATGGTTGTTCTTGGATATCCTGACACCCTTAATGTGACTGTTGCTGATATTATCCATCATACAAAAGCTACGCGACGCGGCGCTGCTGATACCTTTATTGTTGCTGATATGCCTTTTGGTAGCTATCATATAAGCCTGGAAGAGACAAAGAAAAACGCCTTTGCTTTGATAAGAGAAGCTAATGCCAATGCTGTAAAATTAGAAGGTGGTAAACCCAGTCGATTGGAGGCGATTAAGGCTATTGTTGATTGCGAAATACCCGTCTGTGCTCATCTTGGACTTACTCCACAATCCATCAATGCCTTCGGTGGTTATCAGGTTCAGGGAAAGAAACCAGCTGAATATGATATGATAATGAAACAGGCTAAAGCTATAGAAGAAGCCGGTGCATTTATGCTGGTTCTGGAA
Organism: uncultured Candidatus Cloacimonadota bacterium; assembly: GCA_964441785.1. Lineage (GTDB taxonomy): Bacteria > Cloacimonadota > Cloacimonadia > Cloacimonadales > TCS61 > CAYYLA01. The sequence goes on from CAYYLA010000260.1 coordinate 3,782, forward strand.
GGTATCCCAGAACAATTAGGTAAAGAAATCTCCGAAGGTCAGGTCCTGGTTTATCATGATCTGCTTGGTATGGCTGATTTTGTTCCGAAATTCGTTAAAGCTTATGATAACTTGGGTGAATCTATACCTAAATCTCTGAAACAATTCACAGATGAAGTGAAAAAGAGTGCTTATCCTGCTAAAGAACACGTTTATCTGCCGATAGAGTAAGTAAATACTACCGCAAGGAACAAAGAAAAAAAGAGCTACCGCTAAGACGCATAAGACGCTAAGGAAAAGCAAAGGATAGAAGAATAAAGACTAAAGAAATCCTCCTTCGCCAAGGCTATGGAGGATCTTCGAAAAGAAAAAAGGCGAAGCGCGAACTGCGAAAGAAAGAAAAAAGAAAAAAGAAAAAAGAAAAAAAGGCGAGAAGCGAACTGCGATGGGTTATTGGATATGTTCCTTTCGGTCACGGAATTTATCCAGCAAGCTGGATGGAATTTATTTGAGAAATGTATGGTTGTTTGAGGAATATCGGCATTGTGCAACACCCCGATATTCGTCTTGAGACGTATATCGCCCCTCTAAAGATGGGAATTTGCATTTATCGACAAATTGGAGATTTAGTAAGGTTTAAGAGAAATAATTAGTTCTCATTATATTTTAAATATTGTAAATTTAGGAAGTGATTAAATTCCCCTCTTCAGAGGGGAGGATTCCGATTTATCGGAATACGGGGGTGTTTGAGTCAAGGCGTACTCATCTACAGAAACAAATACCAAAAATTGCAATTTTCATGTTAACGTTGTCGGTTTTATAATTCAATTTCTAATTTATATATTGTGAAAAATATTTTTTTAAAAGCGACGATAATCATCGTCGCCTTCTTTTTTTGAGAATGAAAAAATCATTGAATTAAT
>CAYYLA010000261.1:0-4681 GCA_964441785.1 uncultured Candidatus Cloacimonadota bacterium
ATGAATCATGGTAATCAAGCCAATCAAGAGAATCAAGGTTGAGACAATAAATCATGGCAATCAAGCCAATCAAGAAAATCAAGGTCCCAGACAAAGGAGTTAACCAATTAAGCCGGGTCAACCGTATACATATCATTTGACACCATATTCACTACTTTTTTTCTTACTTTATGAGGTTAAATTTAGACGAGCGGATTTATATGTTTTCCAATTATGTGAAACAGAGATATGGAAAACGCACCTTCCGGGTAGGGTTGAGCACCGGGATACCATGTCCTAACCGGATGAATAATGGTGGTTGTATCTATTGCAATCCCGGTACCTTCACCGGTGAATATCAGGCGCAGGGATTAACAATTGCCGAGCAATTTCAGCAGGCTGTTCCGCGCATTAAAAAGAGTTGTGGTGATGTTGCCCTGATTGCCTATTTCCAGGATGAGACTTCTACTGCCGGGGATATTGATCATCTGTTTACCTTATATAATGAAGCAATCCAACATCCGGAGGTTGTTGCCTTAACCTTATCAACCAGACCGGATTATGTGGATGAAATGCTACTGCGGCGACTGGCTGCTTTATCCAAACCTGTTACCATAGAATTTGGAATGCAGACAATACATGATAGTAGTCTTAGCTTTCTTAACAGAGGGCATGATTTTGCCCAGATGGAACGGGCATTGGATTTGTGTGAAAGCTTCAACATCAGAACCGGGGTGCATTTGATTATTGGAATACCGGGTGAGACGCACACTATGATGCGGGAAACGATTGATTATTTAACTATGCGAAGCAATATAGCAGAGGTGAAATTTCATAATCTGGTTGTCTATGAACATACTACTCTTGATAAAATGTATAGAGAAGATGATTTGCACATTCCTGAGTTAACGGAATATATTGAACTTCTGGCCGATCTATTAAGCAGATTGAGGGGGGATATTGTTGTTTCGCGATTGTTTACATCCAACGTAAGGCAATCTGGTATTGCGCGTAATGTATTTCCAGGTAATAAAACCAAGTGGATGAATCAGTTGAGGTTATATTTGATAGAAAAAAATATCATCCAGGGCGATAAAACCGATATTGCATATAAAAGGAAATTGTCGAAGGATGAGCAATAATAGTAGGTAGTAGGTAGTAGGTAGTAGGTAGTAGGTAGTGATGATTACTTAGGATCTTTGAGGACCGTGTCCGGCTCATGATGGAACTAATAGGAATTTGTAGGAACTAATAGGAATTCATTGTTACTACAATTGAAAATGTAAAATTTAAAATTTAAAATTGCAGCCTTTATTTGATATTTCGGAGGAACTTATAGGAATTCATTGTTACTGTAATTGAAAATTGAATGATAAAACTGTCAACTGTCAACTGTCAACTGTCAACTGTCAACCGCCTACCTCGGCGTAACGCAATGAAGCCGGGTCAACCGTCAACCATCAACCATCAACCATCTCATTAAACTTTTTAGCATAAGATTCAAAACAAACTGGTGGAAATAATTGACAAAAATATACATGGATAAGTAACCGTATACAACAAATGAATAAATATAGGGAGAGGAAATGATTAATCCTTACAAAGTTATCAAAGAATTGGGTTTCGAACGTTTAGCAGGTACAGAAGGTGAAGAAAAAGCAATTGTAATTTTGACTGATTATTTGAAAGATCTGGGTTTAGATCCTAAGTTGGAATCCTTTCCTCTGATATCATTTAAACCTGGTGAAGCTATCATAAAATGTGATGATAAACAATTTGATGCCAGACCTTATGGGTTAAACAAAGATTGTACTGTTTCAGGCGAGTTGGTTTATCTTGATTCACCTGCTACAATTGAAGCCAATAAAGGTGCGTATAAAGATAAAATAATCATATCCTACGGTGGTGGAAGACGACTGGCTCCGTTGTTGGTAGAAGGTGGAGTTGCTGCATTTATCAGTGTCAGCAGACCGGGTAAGAAGGTATCCAGTTCTTCACATCGTCAGAAATCTTATCATGATGGATATGTGCCATCCATGACCATCCAACATGAAATAGCAGAAAAATTGATAAAAATGGCTGGTAAAAATATCACCATAGATTTGAAACAAAAGGTAAAAGAAACCAAAGCAAACAATATAGTTGTAGATATCAAAGGAAAAGACTTTGATAGAAATTTAACCATAGTTTGTGGCCATTACGATACTGTTGCTCACTGTGCCGGCTCATCAGATAATGGCGGTGGAACAGTAACCTGTTTAAAGATGGCGGAATATTTCAGCAAACATAGACCGTTAAGGGATTTGCGCATAGTCTTTTTCTCCGGAGAAGAGCTGGGGTTATTGGGAAGTCAGGCTTTTGTAGAGCAACATAAAGAGGAGTTGAAAGATCGGGCGGGACTGGTTGTAAATGTCGATGTATCCGGTGATCCTATCGGGACGGATGTTCTCGCTGTTACCGGAACCAAGGAGCTGTTGGGTTATTGCGATGGTATCTGCCGTGAGGTTGGTATTACCAATAAAACTAATCTTGGTATCTACAGTAGTGATTCCATGCCTTTTACAAAATTTGAGATTCCTTCGGTAAACATTTCTCGTTTTGGAGGTAAGGCTAACTCCTTTATTCATACCGAAGAAGATATCCCACGTTATGTGGCAAAACCGGGTTTGGATAATACAATTAAATCAACCCGAACAATCCTTGAACGTGTTCTTAATGCCGGTGTATATCCGATTGTACGTTCAATTGACAGCTCACTGCGCGAGAAGATCGAAACCTATCTTTATAACCTGACTTATGAAGATCCAAAATTGGAATGGACCCCAAAATACAAGAAATAGGATTTAAATATTAGATGAGAAATTTTCAGCATCGTATCAAACAGTTATTGATCAGGCAGAATGTGCTGATCGCATTGCGCTATCTGCTTTACATCATACTAACGTTTCTTCTTGTTTTTCATGTGTTCTTCGCTGTGTATAATCAAATCGAAGGTCATCAGGGGGAGTTGTTTCTCTTTGCAATCAGTTTAAAGATATCTCTGGCCTTGATTGCCATTTTCTTTGCATTGGATGCAAACAGGAAGATGCTGGATCAGTTTCAAGCTGCCAAGTGGTTGGATGAGAAGAATCTTGATAAGGATGACACCTATCAGAACGCATTGGAATTGCTTGTTAATCCCGCAGATTATAATAAGCAAATCCTGGAACGGATATATCAGAAAGCTGATCGAAAGGCTCAAAACCAGCTGATTCATACAGACTGGTCACGGTTTAAACCAATGAGACTTCCATTGATTGCCATTGTGATGTTTACGCTGATTCTTTTGATTTTTCAGAGTGATAAAGTTTTAAAAACATGGGATTTTTTCTCGCTGAAATCTCTACCTGAAGTTGCCCATAAAACTACTATTGATGTTGTTCCGGGGCATACTGAAATTACCCGAAACAGCAATGTTAGGATAGAAATACTGGATCCTGAGCCGGAGTTACTTCATACACTGTTTTACCGTCGGGATGAGGTCTGGCGTGAGAAACAGATGCCGGATAATAGCTTTATCTTTAAAAATCTGGAATATTCTCTAGAGTATTATGTCAGCAATCAATATGCTCAATCCGATACATTCAATATCACCGTATTTGATCTACCAGCAGTAGAAAGGGTGGATATCAGTTATGATTATCCTCGTTATACAGGGTTGGATAAAGAATACGTGTCCGATGGAAATGGTAATATCAAGGCGCTTATGGGAACACGTGTTGGTTTGAGTATAGAGGCTAATAACCCTATTGATGATGCTGTTATAATTTTTGCCGATGGAACTATCAACACTTTGGAGAGAACTGGTAAAAATGCCTTTAAGATATCCTTTATTTTGGAAGAAAGCGGATCGTATCATATAAATCTTACCGATATTCTTGGCAATGAATCACGAAAAATTGAGAAATCAATTACTGCAATATTGGATAAGAAACCGGAAATAAAAATTCTTTATCCTGGAAAGGATACACTGTTAACCCAAAATATGAAATTGCCTTTGCAACTTGCAGCCAGTGATGATTTTGGATTGCAGGAGCTATCGTTATTTTATTTTGTTAATGATGGAACTATTATCGAGAAATCAGTACGAAAAACCATAGATGAAGCTGTGCTGGAAATAGAAGATATCCTGGATTTCAACGATCTTTTTCTTATCCCTGGCGACAGGGTGACATATTGGGCTCAAATATCTGATAACTCACCTTTAAAACAAACATCAATCAGTAATAAATATACTGCACGTTTTCCATCAATTGAAGAGATCTATGATGAGATAGAGGAACAGGAGAAAGCGAAATCCGAAATGTTGCAGAATGCTCTTGAAAAATCTGAAGAGATTAAGGATGAGTTTGAGGAGAAACGGAGAGAGCTTTTGCGCAAGGATGAGTTGGATTGGGAGGATAAGAAATCTGTTGAAGATATTCTGAAAAAGCAGGATGAGCTGAATCAGGATGTTCAAAAAGTAGCAGAAGAGTATCAGAAATTGACTGAGAAATTTCAGAATAATGAAGCATTAGCTCAAGAAACTATTAAGAAGATGGAGAAAATCCAGGAATTAATGGAGGAGATTGCCAACGAGCGTGAGTCTCATATCCCTGCGATGCTTGAGATGCTCAACATCCCGTATTCTGGTTCAGGTGTGCTTTCTCAGGCAATCACGCTC
>CAYYLA010000262.1:0-733 GCA_964441785.1 uncultured Candidatus Cloacimonadota bacterium
CTGAAAACACCTGTTCCATCAAACGCTTTTTCGCCTTCTATCGATTTCACGCAGTAATTTCTTTCGCATTCGCATACTTGTGGGTGTGATTTCCAGAAGTTCATCATCCTCAATATATTCTAACGCCTGTTCAAGGGAGAATTTGCGCGGTGGATTCAACTTAACAGCATCATCGGAACCGGATGCTCTTACATTGGTTAATTTTTTACCTTTGCAGACATTTAGAACCATATCATTTTCACGGGTATTTTCTCCAATGATCATACCTTCATAAACCTCTGTTCCTGGATGAATAAACATGGTACCTCTTGCTTGAAAACTATTTAATGAATATGCAGTAGCAGAACCATTTTCTAATGAGATCAAAACCCCTCTTGTATTCTTATCAATATCACCCAGATAATATTCATACTCATAGAAACTATGATTTAAGATACCTGTTCCTCGAGTTTCTGTTATGAATTCATTACGGAATCCTATCAAACCACGAGCAGGAATTTTGTACTCCAATCTTGTGTATCCATCAGAACCTTGTACCATATCGAGCATCTGACCTTTTCGAACGCCTAACATTTCTATAACAGAACCAACAAATTCATCTGCTACATCAATAATTGCCAGCTCTAATGGCTCGGTTCTTTTACCATTTAATTCACGATAAATCACCTTTGGCTTGGATACCTGGAACTCAAAACCTTCTGCATTGTTCCCCATCTCTGCTTAAGCTTGACAA
>CAYYLA010000262.1:743-4672 GCA_964441785.1 uncultured Candidatus Cloacimonadota bacterium
TGGATACCTGAAACTCAAAACCCTCTCTACGCATATTTTCTATTAATATGGAAATCTGAAGTTCCCCGCGACCTTTAACGATATACTCATCAGAAGCTTCTGAACGCTCTACAACAATACTTACATTGGTTTGCAACTCTTTCTGTAATCGATCCCCGATATTTCTGGAGGTTACATATTTCCCTTCTTTACCTGCAAAAGGTGAATCATTAACCCTGAAGGTTACTGTCAATGTGGGAGCATCAATCTCTATCAAAGGAAGAGGTATGGGGTTATCTTTATCTGCAACCGTTTCCCCCACGTCAACCAATTCCATCCCAGCCAATGATACGATATCCCCTGCTGAAGCTGATTTCACGCTTATTTTCTTCAATCCTTCATATTGGAAAACCTGAGATATTCGATATAATAAACGTTCTCCATCACGCTTAAGAAGAACAACCTCATCACCCAGATTAACCGATCCTTTCGATATCTTTCCCGTTCCTATCTTGCCAAGATAATCATTGTATTCTATCGCTGATACCAACATCTGAAACGGTGCATCCACATCCCCTGATGAATCTTCAACATGTTTTATGATTGTCTCCAATAAAGGTACAATATCATTATTCTCATCCTCAAGATTATATCTGGCAATACCATCTCTTCCTGATCCAAATAATATTGGAAAATCCAGTTGCTCATCTTCTGCATTTAAATCAACAAATAGATCAAATACCATATCCAAAACATCCTGTGGACGACAGTTAGGTCGGTCGATCTTATTTATAAATACAATGGGTTTTAAACCTAACTCCAGTGATTTTTTCAGAACATATTTCGTCTGCGGCATCGGTCCCTCAAAAGCATCAACTAACAATAGAACCGAATCAACCATTTTCATTATACGTTGGACCTCACCACCAAAATCTGCATGACCTGGTGTATCTACAAAATTTATCTTATAATCCTTATAGTGAAAGGAAGCATTTTTGGAGAAAATAGTAATCCCACGCTCTCGCTCGATATCGTTTGAATCCATTACCCGCTCTTCGACATTCTGATTTTGTCTAAACACACCACTTTGTTTTAATACCGCATCAACCAACGTTGTTTTACCATGATCCACATGAGCAATTATCGCTATATTTTTAATCTTCATTTTATTTCCTGTTTATAATTATTTTCTTTATATTTATAGTCTGCAATAATATGTTGGCTTATACGTCAATTAATTCTTGTAATATTGGAATCTTTAATGGTTCAAAACCAGTCAAAACACCTATCTCATGCGGGGTGACAATAGTAACAAATCTTTTAAATGTTCTGGAGAATCAGACTCAATCCATTTTTTTTCAAATTCTTCGTGACTGACAATTTGTGCAATTGCAGCTAATGCTTTCAGATGTAAATGACGGGTATCCAAGCTTCCGAAAATAACAAAAATCGCTTTAACTTCATCCATTTCTTCAGAAAATTTAATACCTTGCTTTGAGCGGATAGCCAGCAGATAAAAGTGATTACTGCCTTCAATTATTATATGCGGGATAGCCACAAATGGTGCTATAGCAGTACTTCCTTCGTTCTCTCGTTCTTCCAGTAATATTCTAATTTTCTCTTGAGATAAATCTATGGATTTTGCAAAATATTCAGAGATTTTGTCGAATAATTCATCCCGATCCAAACGCTTTTGACAATCCAGGATAGCCCCTGCCAAGATGGCCTTATCAAACTCGTCGTGGATAACCTCATCACGCTCATGAAGAATCTCACGCAACTCTGTTTCTAAAGTTGAGGACTGAATTTTCCTGTTTGATATCCGGGCAATTAAATGCAATAATGCAAACTCCTGTTCATTTTGTTTTCTACCATAAAAATGATAAAACAGTATAGCAAGAAGAAAGAAACCGATACTGATTTCTATGGTCTCGAGCCCCATATCCACCACAAAAAATCCAAGCATCAAAATAGTAACAATCTGAAGCCAGGGATAGAATGGAACTCTAAAGCTTGGCTGATAATTTCTTAATTTTGATTCTCGTAAAATTATTACAGCGACATTGGCCATTATATTAGCACTTAATATCACTGTCGATGCAGCTTTTACCAGTAAATCTATTGGTAACATCAATGCAACTATGATTAAAATCCCAGTAAGAATAAGAGAATTTATGGGAGTCTTTGTTTTATCATGAACTCTCCCTAGCCAGGAAGGAAGCAGTTTATCCCTGCTCAGAGCTAAAGGATAGCGAGATGCAGACATTATTCCTGCAACTGCTGTTGTTACAAATGCCAACACAGCAGCAATCGTTATCACTATATAACCAGGAGTTCCAGCAAATCCTCCCGCAGCATCTGCCAGGGGTGTAAAGGAACCCGATAAATCATTTGCTGGCAATATTCCTACAGTTACAAATAATACAACAAAATAGATTATCGAAACCGCAATAACCGCAGTTATCAAACCTAAGGGAATATTCCGATTGGGATTCTTTACCTCTTCTGCAACACTGGCTACACTTATCAATCCGCCAAAAGAGACAAAAACAAATCCTGCTGTTACAAAAATTGAATTTACACCGTATGGGATTAACGGTCTATAACGCTCATAGTCGATGTTGGGAAATCCAAGAATTGCATAAACAATCATTATCAGCAGCAACCCTATTACCAGCCACATCTCAAGCTTTGCTGCTTCTTTGACACCGAGAATATTCAACAACACAAAGGCTGAAGTCAAAATTATGGAATTGATCAATAGCGGTGATCCCGTAAGTAGAAAAATAACCTCCGACATACCAAAGATTGCAAATGCACTTTTCAACGATATCGCTATCCAACCAAAAATTCCTGCTATTGTTCCGGCAAAAGGCCCCAAACTCCGATTAACAAAATAGTAATCACCACCAGCCTTAGGCATCGCAGTTGAATGTTCTATGACACTTAAAACCCCCATCAATGCCATGAACCCGGCTATGAGATAGGAAACAAATAGTATGGGACCACTTTGGATAAAAGCTAATCCGGGCAGAATGAATATCCCCGAACTAATCATCGCACCTGCTGCTATACTGAATACATGGATAAATTTCAGCTCTTTCTTTAGTTCCATCATATCCTCAAAGTATTTTTATTTATAGTATATTTATTTCTCGAATAATTCCAAACTTGGATAATAATAACTTATCTAAGTAATTGTTATTGGATAAAAAAATCTCATGAAATTTGACACAAAACAGGTTTGAAGCAATTGTATTTTTTTAAAATCATGATAAAGGAATATTTATGAATAAATCACAATACAAAATCATAGTATTTGATGCAGACAACACCTTGAGATACTGCACAGTTAAAGGACAGCCTTGTCCCAATAAGCCGGGTGAATGGAAACTTTTACCTAATGTGAAAATAACCCTTTCCAAAATCAATTGGGGTAACCCATTGGATGATAAAACAGCCTTTGCTATTGCCAGCAATCAGGGCGGTGTTGCCTTAAATTACTTCTCCCTGGAGATGGCTTTCCAACTGCTTAAAGATACAGCTATCGCTGCTACTGGCATGATTCCTGATGATGACAATATTCAATTGTGCCCTCATCATCCTCATGCCGGATGTGAATGTCGTAAACCAAAACCACTGATGCTACTTCGACTTCTGAAGAGATACAACCTGAAACCCCAGGAAATGCTCTTTGTAGGCGATCGTGATACTGATGAAGAATGCGCCAATAATGCTGGTTGTGACTTTCAATATGCTAAAGATTTTTTTGGATGGAAATAGGAAAAGGAGTAGCCACGAAGACACTAAGGCACGAAATACAAGAATAAAGGAAGAAGATTTATACGCAATCCAGAGGCTTGTAAACCTTTGGCGTAAAAAAGACAAAAAAGCTCCGGCTTGTTTTATTTTACACTCAACTACAATTGTCTTTTAGGATTGTTTAGCGG
>CAYYLA010000263.1:0-4213 GCA_964441785.1 uncultured Candidatus Cloacimonadota bacterium
ATTTTAGCAGGCTAGCAAAAACTGTACGTTTTGATAGTATCGGTTGTGTTACTGTCAGGGAAATTTCATGAGATGCTATAGTTGCTTCAAGGAAATTAGTAGAGGTAGATATTGCAGCAGTTGTAAGAAAAATCTCTTTAATGGAAAAGAACCAATCTTCAATATGGATAGGAAAGCATTTCAGCAGATCAGATACGATAATATCGATCATTTTTCAATATCCGGAGTGCAGGATAAGATATCATTGAAGCTAATGAAAAGACAATTAATTCCAACAGAAGAGGCAGGTGAATATATTCTCAAACCTATACCGCAAATTGATATTCCACGATTGCAGAATGATATTACAGCTAATGAACATCTTACCATGCAAATAGCTCAGCAGATTTTTAAGATTCCAACAGCAGGTAATGCACTAATTCCCTTCAGTGATGGTGAATTAGCCTATATTACAAAGCGTTTTGATAGAAATAAAAACCAGAAACGTCACCAGGAGGATTTTTGCCAACTGATGGGAAAATCTCCTGAACTGGAAGGCGATAACTACAAATACACTGGCAGTTATCAGGAAGCAGCAAAGGTGGTTAAGAAATTTTCTGCTGCATATTTGATAGAGCTTGAACGCTTCTTTTCACTCATTTTATTTAACTATCTAATTGGTAATGGTGATGCTCATTTGAAGAATTTCTCATTGCTGGAAACAGATTCAGGTGATTTTGTTCTTTCTCCGGCTTATGATCTTATCAATACAAGCCTTCATTTTCCAAATGAAAGCAGGATGGCATTAGATCTATTTAATGATTATGAAAGCAATTTCTTTAAAATTAATGGGTTTTATGGAAAAGAGGATTTTGTGATCTTCGCAAAAGATATCGGGATTAAAGATAATCGTACAATTAATTTAATTGATAGATTTCTCAATAATGAAGATAGGATGATAGATTTGGTAAATATCTCATTTCTTTCTAATGAAGCGAAAGTTGGATATATTGAGATAATAAGAGATAGATTGAAGGCTGTTAGGATAAGTTAAATTACGAAAGACGAATTTCAAATTACGAATTTTCAGTTCTGGAGCTATCTCTACTTTGGAGTGACATACATTAGTTAGGTGTTGAAATTAAATTGTATATGGTTTTGCGAGTATTATACGAGTATGTTGTGGATATATTAGTTGACAGAAAATTCTCTTTGCGGATATTTTACAAATAAAAAGCGAGTATATTTATGTTTACGAATAAATTAGATTTTGGTTTTGAGATAAACCAGAAGATTATCACAAAAATTGGACAGATTGACCTTTTTAAGGGGAAGTGGAAAGCAATTGCAGAAAAGGAAAGCCGATATTTGAAAGAACTTAAAAGAGTCGCAACTATTGAGAGTATAGGCTCCTCAACAAGAATTGAAGGAGTAAAACTGAATGATAAAGAAATTGAGAAGTTACTTCATAATGTTAATGTCACAAAATTTGAAACTAGAGATGAACAAGAAGTTGTCGGATATTATGAAACATTAAATCTGATTCTAGATCAATATAAATCTATTGATATTTCAGAAAATTTTATCAAACAACTTCATAACATTCTACTAACCGAGAGCAGTAAAGATCAAAGACATCGAGGTAGTTACAAATCAATTTCTAATAAAGTAATTGCTACTTATCCAGACGGACAGCAAAAAGTAATATTTGAGACTACCGAACCTCATCTGGTTCAAAAAGAAATGAATGAACTAATTGACTGGGCAAACTCGCAATTCTCTGAAGGTGTTTTGCATCCATTGATTATTACTTCTACATTCCTTTATGAGTTTTTGTCTATTCACCCATTTCAAGATGGAAATGGCCGATTATCTCGACTTCTAACAACCTTGTTGCTATTAAAAAAAGATTATGATTTTATCCAATACATTTCATTTGAGCATATCATTGAGGAGAGAAAAAAAGATTACTATAAAGCTCTGATGGAGGGACAGAAAAATCGCAACACTGAAGAAGAGAAAATCGACAAATGGATATTTTTCTTTCTTTCATCCCTGGAGACTTTAATTCAAAAACTTGAGATTAAGTACAAAACTTTCCAAAATCAGAAAGGTTACATCAATGAGAGACAGAAATCAATAATCAATCTTCTCGAAAAAGAGCAGCCTTTAAAGGTTGGAGATATTCACAATAAGATTGGTGGCTCTATAAATACTCTAAAAAAAGATTTATCATATCTAGTAGCAGAGAAGTATTTAGAAAAAATTGGAGTAGGTAGGGGTACAATCTACCTTGTAAAAAAAAATTAAGGAGCATTTACTTTTTGTGTCCATCAGCGTTCATTCTCGGGAATAATGATGTGAAATTTTATCAGCCTATGGCTGAGTGAAATGGGAAATGAATAATTCAGTCTTTAACTTTATCTTTGTGCCCTTAGCCTGCTTGCCTTGTCGTAGCTTTAGCGTAGACAGGTCCCGCCGTCTTGTCCGCCGTAGCATTTTGCGTAGGTAGAAGCCATAGCGTAGGGAGATGTCTTCCGTGGTTAAAAAAAAACCATCGATCAATCTGAATAGATAGCCAAAACCTTATCCTTGTGTCTTAGTGCCCTTGTGGCTACAATTTGCGTCCATTAGCGTTCATTCGCGGTAGAAAATGGTGGGTGATACTGGATTTGAACCAGGAATTTAGTATAATATTTGCATGTTTTTTCATCCTGCTATATTTGTTTATATCTATTTGAAAGAAAATAAGTTAGCCACATATAATCATTTTCATGAAATTTCCTAAATCTTCTCAATTTTGCATGTTTTTTTAAAATTGTGGACACATTTGTGGACACATTTTTTAGTGACATATGAGTTTGAAGAAATTAGAGAAATTAATTAATAATAATGGATACAGGGTTAAAATTAAATTACGTAAGTTGAGTGATGACAGGTATTCATTATACTTGGATTATAGGCAACGGATTAACTATAAAGAAATACGAGAACGACATAATTTGAAGCTTTACATCACTGGTAACCCCAAACAATATGGTACAGAAAAGGAATTGGTCAAGCAAGCATTAGTGATAAGAGAGCATTTTGAAAAAATTCAACAATCCCGTAAAAATGGTATCTTTGGGGAAGCTGATAAGGGTAATATTTATCTCATTACTTGGATGGAGCGCTTTCGGGATGCTCAAATCAAATACAACTCCAAAAAATCTTGGTCAAGCATGATTCTAAAGTTAAAAAGTTTCAGAAAGAAAGATATCCTGCTGAAAAATGTAAATAGAGAATATTGTCAGGATTTTGCTAAGTATCTATTAGAATGCAAAACGATTAATCAAAATTCTGCACACACCTATTTCACTAGATTCAAAATAGGCATAAATAAAGCGTATGAAGAAGATATAATTCCACGTAACTATACAAAGAATATTGTGATAAGAAAAAAAGATGCTAAGAGGGAGTTTCTCACTATCAACGAAGTAAAAACACTCTATGAAATGTCATATGTAAACGAGAGAGTCAAAAGAGCTTTTATCTTTTCTTGTTTTACAGGGCTCAGGTTAGGGGATTTGTATGAACTAAAATTCAGTGATATCATTCAGGATGGTAATCAATATTATATATCCTTCATAGATGAGAAAACTCAAGAGTTTAATAAGTTTAACCTTCATCCCACAGCTATCAAAATTATTGAGATAGAGAAAAAAGATCACACCACAGAGAACGTTTTTGTGTTACCGTGCAAATCAACATTTGGATACCATGTCGAAAAAATGGTTAAAATAGCGGGGATTAGAAAACATATAACTCCTCATTGCGGTCGGCACACTTTTGCTACTTTATCCATAAACAATGGAATTGACCTTTATACACTCTCCACATATATGGGTCATAACGATGTAAAGGTTACTCAATTATATGCAAAATTAATAGATAAAACTAAAGACGAAGCGATATATAAGATCCCGGAGATATAGTATTACTCTATTTATACACTTAGGTGGGCCCGATTGCACACTATTAGAACTTTTATTATGGAAAATGAAGAGGGGGTTTCACAGCATATTAAATCGGTAATATTTGAAGTTCAGTGATTTTTCAATTATCCTTAAGTACTTACTTTTACAGTTCTTTCAACTTCACGTAACTCTAAACCAGATTTTTAGTCTCTTTGCCAAATATTACGAAGACCTTTGCATACTCTCTTTACTAGCTATATGCTAGACTTGGACCCCTT
>CAYYLA010000263.1:4342-4643 GCA_964441785.1 uncultured Candidatus Cloacimonadota bacterium
GATAATAACCGGATATACATAAGAGATAAATAGAAATACCTCCATATGCTTAAGGAACATACAGCCTTGGCAGCCGAGGTTCTTGCCGATATTGGGATGGATTAATACTCGAATGAAAGGATTTTTATCGATAGCTTCAACCGAGGATCTTGTTATTGCTTCATCTGATGCATGAAACGAATATTACCCCATATGCATTTCATAACTCTCAAACAAAGTACTTAAATGCAGGTTTAATAGCATTATTGCAAAGCCGATTTTTCCTTGACACCATATTTCTAATAATGCCTTTATCCTAAAT
>CAYYLA010000264.1:0-4632 GCA_964441785.1 uncultured Candidatus Cloacimonadota bacterium
TCTTTATTCTTCCGTCTTCCTTCTTCCCTAAATTCTTTATCCTACACGCCAATTCCTGTTTGTATTCTTCATCTGTTCGATCCGGATTTCGAGTTTCTACCAACCAGATATCACAAGGAAGTTCAGGGCATTCGCCACAACTAGAGAATCCTTTATTAATAACACAACTATAGATCGGGCAGACCTCTTTACCTAGAAATTTTGCCCAGGAAACACGGCCCTTTAACGCATTACAACCTCTGCATTCAACACCAAAAGCATGGCACTCTTTATCACAATAAACACCGCAAACAGATATCTTCATTAGTCGTAAGCGAGCCGTGTTTCTTTATCGCACATAACCGGCTCAATCAAATCCTGCCATTGTGCAGATTTCCATGTACCAAGTTCATTATGGGTATCAAGATATTTCTGCGGTATCGGATGCGTCCCAATAACAACATCCAACCCGTATTTAGCTGGGATAAACTCTTTGAATGCACGTAATCTTGGACAGGGAGGATATCCAACCACAAGTCCGGTAGCAAGATGAATAACCTCTGCCCCATTCTTTTTCATCTCAGCCGGTGCATACTCGATATTACCTCCCGGACACCCACCACAGGTTGTATATCCAACTAACTCAATCTCTTCATCTTTATAGATTGAAAAAGCACCCTCTCTGTTTTTCATAGCCCGGAAACACTTACCTCCGGCACAGGTGTGATAGCGATCACAGATAATTATACCGATTTTCTTCATCTTTTACTCTCCTTCAGATACTAACTAAACTAAACATTTCATATCATCATATCTCTTGCTTTGATAATCCAATTATAACAGCTCTCCATGCATCTTTCATCAAACCAGAAATTCCCATCCACAGGGAATTTGTAATAAGGAATCGTCCCATTAAGCTCAAAATGACGCACAATTATCCAATCCATTATTGCAGCTGTTTCTTCATCACTGAATTCCAAAATCTGCGAATAACCTTTGTAAAATTGATCAAAATTCCTTAAGGTTGAATCGATTCCCTCCTGAGTTATGGCATTGTAATTAGTTCCATCGCAAAAGGTTGCAGCATCCAACATAGGAAAACCATCTGATACAATATCAAAATCAATCAGGAAAATTCTCCCATCATCCAACCTGAACATGTTGCCAGTATGCAAATCCCCATGTACAAATCCGGATGGAAGTTTCGAAAGATGACCCCATAATTCGTCACCGTAATATTTCAAATTCTCCAGCTTTGCTTTATCAAAACCACATGCGTCCAAAATGCCCAGAAAACGATCTACATAATGCCCCTTCCCCAGTTCAATTAATGATCCTTCATAATCCTTCATCAAACGATGCAGGCGACCAGTTAATAAACCGATTTCTTCCAAACTCTCTTCCTTGCAAGGCATCACGCCATCAATGTATTCATAAAGCAGTCCTATTCGTACTCCTTCGGGCATATCTACTTTGATATGGTGGGCGTTCTGCTTTGTTTTCAATATCCTAAGGGTAGGAAAGCCATTGTCTTTCAAATAGGTGACTACATTGGCTGCTTGCAACGCCGCCAATGTATCAAAATGACGATATAACTTAAAAACGTAACATCTGGTATCTGTTTGCGCATAATAAACCGTCCCAACATTACGTCGGTAAAGAAACAACGATTTGATTACAACATCATAAGAGTCATTCAACAACAGAATCAGATTATCAGTATCTGGAAATGAATTGTTTATCTTCATAGCTGAATCCATCAATATTTATTTATTCACATTGAGCCAACGACTGATCTTATCGAATAACGTCTTCATCTCTTTACCGTCTTTTGGCAGCTCTTCGGCAGGCAGATTTAAATGATCAGCTGGAATTTCCTCTACATATTGATCCAGGATATCTCTGGTTAATGCTATGGAATAACTGGGAATCCGGCGACCCTCTCTGAATTCGGCAATAGGAATTGTTACCGAAAGAATATCATCGGATGTATGATCCAACCTGTCGATAACCTGACCACCAGGTGATACCACCATGGAATTTCCGCCATAAATGCTATTGTGGGGTATATTTGACATTGCTGAATAAACCTTATTACACATGGACATATTAATTACATCAGACTCAAAAAACCAGGTTGATGTTCTTAAGAAAATCTCAGCTCCCTGAGCAGCAAAAGCGGCAAAAACAAATGGATCCAGTTGTGCTGTACTCATGGCAATATTACCATATTCTGTACGGATAACCGGGAATTCATCTTCAATCCCATACATTTCTCTAAATTTTTCCTGGACACCTTCAACGGTGGTAGTTGTTATCTCGGAGTTAGCATAGAAACGCTTGATATTACGAGGTTTCCAGATCTTTTTCACCAACGATCCATCCCGGCCTATTACGGTAGTCAAACTTAAGATATGTCCTTCCCAATCCTTATCTTTTGCATAACTACCAAAAATAATGTAGGTATCATATTTTTTTGCTAATGCAGCCAATCGATCACTCTCGGGACCCGGAATTTCGAGAGCCATTTTAAGTTTGGTCTCTCTATCACCAAATAGATATCCAGTTAATGGAAACTCGTGCAAAAGAATTATATTGGGTTTTTCTCCTTCGGTACAAGCCTTTTCTATCATACCACATACTTTTGTAAGGTTCTCTTCAACTATTGCCGAAGCATTCTCAACTGAATCAATATTTTTCACTGAGTTTTGGATCAACTTCAAAACTAGGTTGTCACTTTCTAATGGAACAACCTCATAGGTGCCATCTGGATGAACAAGCTGAGGGATGTTATCTTTTTTTTCTGAGTCGTTGCAACCGTTAACAATTAAAATCAAAGCAAAAATAAATACACAATATAGAACTCTTTTCATCTATATTTCCTCCGGATATTATCAATTTTTCGATGCTGTATTTGAAAAAAATAGTCTAGCTGATGTTGTAAATAAAAATTTCAATCAAACTCTATGATGCCACATCCACACACTAAAAAGATTGAAGGTTATAAAAAATCAGATTTTCTTTAGGTTAAATAAAAATAAATCTATAGAATTGAAAAACCTTCCATTAGATCTGAAAAATACTCCTGAGTGATTTATGAGGGTTTCCCATGTTGGATAATAACGATATTTTGAGATTAATCACACCTATCTATGACACTTACAGAATAGTGCAACAAAGACTAATAAAGATAAATATTTTCACTGTTAACTAATTTTCTTAATTTCCATTGACCGATTTCTTTTCGCAGGAATATTTTTGATATCAAACCAAGAGATGGAGGGAATATGAGCCGTAAATTGTTTATTGTCATTAGTTTATTTTTTTTAACATTTACCATCAATGCTGATATTGTAAAAATTGAGAATCTGCCTTTAGAAATTCAGTCTTCGGTAATCCCGGATGTCGAAGGAAATGTATCGATAACAGAGAACTTTGCTATTCAGCATAATCTCAATAACGTAACGAGAGAATTACCATCTGTGCATGATGGATTTCCAGTATCTTATTCCATAGCCAATTGCTATAAAGGTGCTATCTATTGCAACATGGATGATGATCCCGAAATGGAAATACTTTTTGGAGTCGGTAAGAAGGTTACTGCTCTCAATCTTGACGGAACTGCTGTACCCGGCTGGCCAGTAAGCAATACTTACTTTATCTGGTCATCTCCGGCTTGTGGTGATATCGATGGTGATGGTGAGCTTGAGATTGTAGCAACCAGTCGTAACAACACCACTGGTAATGAAGGTGAACTATACGCCTATGAGTTAGATGGTTCAGCTGTAACCGGTTTTCCTGTTGCTCTTGCAGGAGGTGGTACAATGAATGCCTGTCTTTCTGATATAGACGGTGATGAAGATATGGAAATTTTTGTAAATGTTCGCAACAGTCCTAATGGTTGGGTATATGCATTTCAAGGCAACGGATCAGTAATCGATGGTTGGCCTGCACCATTAGATTATGTTCCAGGTGCTAGTATCTCTGTTGGTGATTTGGATAATGATGGTTCCAAAGAAATAATAGCCCTGTCATATAACAATCTTTATGTATTTGATACAGAAGGGAACACCTTGCCGGGTTTCC
This sequence comes from uncultured Candidatus Cloacimonadota bacterium, assembly GCA_964441785.1. Taxonomy (GTDB): domain Bacteria; phylum Cloacimonadota; class Cloacimonadia; order Cloacimonadales; family TCS61; genus CAYYLA01. The sequence goes on from CAYYLA010000264.1 coordinate 4,066, forward strand.
CATTCACAGAAGCAGGAACTACAATATCCTATTCTCAGCCGACACTATATGATATGGATGGAGATGGAGACCTTGAAATCCTCTATGGAGCCTGCACAGATACAGGTGGAAAAGTTTTTGCTTTCCACCATGATGGGTCTGCAGTAACAGGCTGGCCAGTAATAACAGGAAACTGGGTATTTGGAACAGTTGCCTTAGGTGATATAGATGCAGACGGAAACCTTGATGTTGTTGTAGGTGATCAGGTTTCATCATCAGAAGCGTCCAACTTCATCTACGCCTGGGATGTTGCAGGAAACAGCCTTACAAACTACCCAGCCGGACCTACCTTCGCCATCTATACCCAGGTTGCTATCGCTGATATTGACGGTGATGAAAGTGTAGAAATCATGATCGATGATAATAGATATGGCGTTGGATACGAATGTTATAATCATGATGGATCCCATTGCGACGATTGGCCTCTTACTGCCGTTACCGCGTGGTCTTCTTTAACTATGTTGATTACTCCTATCGTTGGAGATTTTGAGAATGATGGATATCTGAATATTGCTGGTGCTGCCACTG
>CAYYLA010000265.1:0-4625 GCA_964441785.1 uncultured Candidatus Cloacimonadota bacterium
AGCATATCCACAAATCGTGTATTTTCCCCATGTGCATATCTTTTTATGGATATAGTTCCATAAACCTTTTTTATCGCCCTCAATAAAATATTTCTCTTCACTACGAGGATCATCATTACCCATAATAAGAAAGATTTTCGGATATTTTTCCTGTAACCTGGCTTTGAGATCACCAAATAGTGAATATAGATAGTCAGAGATAAAATGACCATCATTTTTAATGAGATTGCCACCGGGTAATAGATCTCCTCCAAGGAAAAGGACATCGGGTAATTCATTCATAACTACCTTGGATAAAGCTTCATAACGATCCAATTTACCATGAAGATCCGACACAAAAAACGATTTAATCATAATTTTCTAAGCAATCTCGCTGCATCAGAAACAGCATTAATTTTAATGGCGAAACTATCGCCTTTTTTGATATCTTCATCGTTTATGATATGATAATCCAACAGTCCATCTGTTTTGAATCCTGTTTTCAAGAAATTGAATTCAGCCAGGCACAAGCTCCAACCATCTAACCAGAACTTGAGATTATCCAGTTGGGAGGAATCACCATGAAAATGAATGAGCAAATCAATATCGCTTGCGGGACCTGCTTCTCCATTTTTAACACTGCCAAAAATATAAACCGCTTTAACAGCGAATCGATTAAAATCCATTTTCTGGCTAATTAAATCAGCCATTTTCAAGCGCCATTTCCAGTGTTTATCACAGAAAGGCGTTAAAATTACCTCCAATTCTTCTGGGCATCCAACCTGCTGTTTTGGCTGTTCCAGATAGGATTGAATTACCTCGGGACTAGCATTCTCAAAGAGGTGCAGAAATTTCGTTTCATTATTCTCAAGATTTTTTAGTATCTTTTGAGCTTTTTCCCATTCCCCAAAGATCTCTTTCAGATGACGATTAAAGAGATAATGACTCAATTTCTCCGCAATGGAATCCAAGAGAATCTGTTCCTCAACAAGAAAAGGTGATGATTCAGTAAATCCTTTATCACGAATATAGAAAACCTCGATTGATCCTACTTTTTCATCAGTAAGATAGATTTGAGCATTTTGCACCCACTCTGTTTCAAGAAATCCGTCTGTTGTATATTGGACATCCCTATATATGATTCTCGCCTTGCAGATATCAGTAAATTGCCATCCGGGATGAATCACACCCAGAATCCTTAAGAAAACATCCTTTAAGGGTGAATCCAGATCTTTTAATATATCCTCAACATTATACAGGCAGTTAAGCTCTTTTGCCCGTTCGTTGAGATTATCTATAAGAGCTTTAAATTTCTCAATTTCTTTATACATAATTTATTTCATCAACGTAATTTTCTTTGTAATAGCGGTATTGTTACCTGATATTTTCAGATAGTAAATACCAGAAGAGACCAGATTATTTTCCTGATTTCGGCCATCCCAATTGCATTGATACTCTTGCATTGCCATTATAGGAAGTCCCTTGATTAATTGCACAACATGTTGCCCTTTATTATTATAGATATCTGCATTAATTTCATCATTTCTTCCAGCCATAAACAAGATAGAGGTATTTGGATTAAAGGGGTTTGGATAGACCTGACAGGCGATGTTTTTTTCCGGTATAAGATCTGTGATACCAGAGAAATAATAATCTATTTCAACAAATTCATAGCCATTATCACTAAACCTGATGAGCAAATGCTCCCAATCTACAGCATTAAAAACACACTGGTATTCAACTACATCGTTATACTCGTAAGATTGCGGTACAAGATCATAGGTGTCTGCACCATCAACAACAACCTCAGCAATCAATGGGAAATTAGCATCCTGATCAGTATAATTTAAGGATAGTGTATTCGCAGCAGCAATACTGTTTACCACAATATCGGATAATACAGGCAAATGATTTTCTCCTGAAGGGATAACAATTTTATCCATAAATTGTAAAGAAGGCATCGTAAAATCGACGATACCAAACTCCGATGGAAGGGCAAATTTAACAGTCATAAAATCCAATGCTAAAGCATTTGTTATAGAAGGCCATTCACCAAAATAGTCATCATTTGTTAAATCAGAGAGACTTGACCTCATAATTAAAACAGAGTCTTGGATAGATGCATCCAGAGCGCCAATAAGTTGGAAGGAATCAATGCTTAATTGAGAACCCACAATGCGATACAGTCCACTTTCGAAAAGTAGAGGAATTCCTGAATAAACCATACCATAGACCACTGTATCTTCCAGAGCTGTTTCGGGGTTTGCCAGAGCAGCGATATAGATATAAAACTCGTCGGGAATAAAACCGCCACTATCAGTAGGGAATCCAGAACCATTATTTTTGATAGCCGTATACAAATAATCCTCATCATATCCTGAATAGGATCCGGTAATATCAAGGCATTCTGGTGAAACCACAAGTGTATCCCCAACCATATCATCGTTGATATAACTCAACTCTGAAACAGCAGGAGGAAATATATCGGATTCGATTAAGGCTGGCATCATGGCAGTTAAAGAGTCGGATCCTGTTTTCAAGCGACAGGTTAAGTCTAGAGCAGGATCTGCATTTATAACAGCCTCAAATGTTAGATCATAAAGATTGTTTATTTCGGCTGTCTGCCATTGCTCATTTTGCCGATAAAAGAGCTCGGAATCAATCAAAGGTAGATCAATTGAATCATATCGTAAGTGGATATCATTCTCCTCTGTGTAAGCTGAATATCTAATATTATTCCAGATGCTTAAAACAGGCCGATTTCTACGATTAGGTAGAATATTATCACCCCAAATCGAAACAATTGAAACAATAATTATAATAACTGATAAAAATTTATATCTCATATTAATCTCCTTTTTTTGTAATTATTTTAAGAGTACACCAAAGTCAAGAAAATATTGATCAGGAGAAGAGATAAATCTTCAATGTCTTACTTGACAAATATCACCATCATGACGTTATTTTTTTTGAAAAGGAGAGACTTATGGATAAGATATTGACAGGTAGAAAATTGATGAAATCTAATTTTCCTGATTTACATGAAATAAAAACAGATCAACAGCAGAAATTACCACAGCCGCCGCTGGAAAAACCCTATGATGAATCAAAGAAATTGATAAAACTGATTGCAGTGGAGGATATCCAACTTAAACAAAACGATCTTTCTCAATGTATAAAAAGCAGGAAAAGTGTTCGTAATTTCAGCACTAAACCAATAACTTTTGAAGAGTTATCTTTCCTACTCTGGGCCAGCCAGGGTGTTCGTGATGTATTCATCAGAAATGATCATGCCTACGCAACCTTTAGAACTGTTCCTTCGGGTGGAGCAAGACATCCTTTCGAAACCTATCTATCTGTTCATAATGTAGAGGGACTTAAACCCGGTATTTACCGCTATATTGCAACGAAACACAGCTTAATTTTTGAGCATGATGTCGAAAATCTTAAAGAAAAAATTACGGCTGCAAATCTCGGACAATCCTTCGCAGGTGATGCTGGCGTAGTATTTATCTGGAGTACAGTAGCTTACCGAGGAGAGTGGCGCTATAGCTTCTCTTCTCACAAAATCATGCTTCTGGATTGTGGTCATGTATGCCAGAATCTGTATCTTGCCTGTGAAGCATTAGAGCTTGGAACGTGTGCCATTGGTGCTTATGATCAGCAACTGATAGATGCATTATTGAACATTGATGGTAACGATGAATTTTCAACCTATATAGCTCCGGTTGGACATAAATAAGGGCCGATTTTCGTGACAATGCAGACCACACCGAACAAGGATAATATTTTTACTGTTTCCGAGGTAAATCTTCATGTAAAACACATACTTGAGTCTAATATGCCCAATATGTATATTGAGGGAGAAATAGCCAATTTTACTCATCACAATTCCGGGCATATTTATTTAAGTTTAAAGGATGAAAAAAGCACAATCAAGTGTGTATTTTTTAAAAGTTACAACAGATATTTAACCCACAAGCCCAAGCGTGGAGATAACGTAATCTGCCTGGGAAAGATTACGGTTTATGAGCGAGGAGGGAATTATAAATTCATTATTGTAAAGATGATACCTTCGGGAAAAGGGCTTCTGGAGGTTAAGTTTGAACAATTAAAGAAGAAGTTGCAAGAGGAGGGATTGTTTGATGAAAAATTAAAGAAAACTATCCCTTTATATCCCGGGAAAATCGGGGTTATAACATCTGCAACCGGTGCTGCAATCAGGGATATCGAGAATGTAATTAAGCGCAGATTCCCCTGTGAGATAATTCTGCATCCTGCCGTTGTGCAAGGTGATTCCGCACCCAAAACACTGATACGTGGTCTGCGTTATTTTAACAATCGGGAAGATATTGATGTAATTATCATTGGACGTGGAGGAGGTTCGCAGGAGGATTTATTCTGTTTCAATGATGAACAGTTGGCCCGGGAAATTGCTTCCTCCAATATCCCGATTATTTCTGCAGTAGGACATGAAATTGATTTTACCATAGCAGATTTTGTTGCTGACTTGAGAGCTCCAACGCCATCTGCAGCTGCAGAATTAGCGGTTCCCGATAAAGAGGAGCTATTCAGGCAGCTAAAATCTTTAGATCAACGTTTAACCTCTTTTGTTAACAGTAAGATATTTACATACAAATTGATTC
>CAYYLA010000266.1:0-4611 GCA_964441785.1 uncultured Candidatus Cloacimonadota bacterium
ATTCGTATAAACTAGCAGGAATGCACAATAATGCACAGAATATAAAAAATAGTGCGGGAATAATTGTAGAGGATTATAACGAATTGGGTGGATCATTTGGAACTGCGTTGCGTGATAAAGCGATCATCCTTAATTGTGCTCTGGAATTTAATGATACCGATATTGCTGATCAGCTCTTCAGCACAATTTCGGAGGCTATTTCTACTTCGGATTATTATAGCACCCAAACGATTGGTTATTCGTTACTGGCATTAGGACGTTATATTAAGAAGAACCAGAGCCTTTTTGATACTACTTCCCTGCAGTGTCAATATCGTTTTGATAGTGGAAGAAATGGCGAAATCACATTAACAGATGAGAGTTTCTCCCTGGATCTTGATAAGCATTGGAGCGATAATATCAATATCGCAGTAGAAAACAGCGATGCAGTAGAACAGATAGAGGCAACTTTAAACTGGTCCAATATCCCGATAGAGGTTGATCAAAAACGCGAGCGTTCCGGTTTAAGTTTGGATATCAAATATATGGATGAAATGGGTAAACCTCTTGCGATGGAATCACTTCAACAGGGAGTCGAATTTTATCAGGAGATTACAGTGAAATCCCTGGAGGGTTTCAGATTGGAGAATCTTGCCCTGGTTCAGATCTATCCAAGTGGGTGGGAGATTGTTAATGATCGATATAATACTGACGCATATAATGATAACAGCAATAGATCTGTAGATTATTTAGATCTTCGTGATGACAGGATCATGGCCTTCTTTGATCTTAATTCCCGGGGAATGATAACGATAAAAACCAGGCTCAGAGCAGTAACCGAAGGCACATTTACATTGCCAGCGACAAAATGTGAAGCCATGTACAGTAACCGATATCGCGCTATCGAGCCGGGGAAAAAGATCAAGGTTATCGCTGAATAGATGAAGAAAAAAAAGATTACAGGGCTATCATTGCTTACTTTGATAGCCCTGATTTGTTTGATTATTTTTATAACACCGGATGTAAGCAGACATTTTCCTGATAAGAGTAAGGTTATCCTAGCCTCTGATGGTGAGATTATGCACTGTTTTCTTAATAGTGAAGAACAATGGTGTCTCCCGCTGCAAACCGCTATCCCATCCAAACTGAAAACCGCTGTTCTGCAGTACGAAGATCGCTGGTTTTATTACCATCCTGGTTTTAATCCTGCTGCTTTGATACGTGGATTTATCCAGAATCTAACCAGTGGGCGTATTATAAGTGGCGGCAGTACGCTAACCATGCAGGTTGCCCGAATTGCTGATCCGGGGAAACGCACCTATTGGAAAAAGATAACCGAAATCTTCGCTGCAATTAAACTTGAAATTCTGTACAGTAAAGAGGAAATTCTCCAGTTTTATTTTGAGAATGCGCCTTACGGAGGTAATATCCGTGGGATCGAAGCAGCCTCTATGAAATATTATCGAAAGAAGCCCGGTGATTTGACCTGGAGCGAAGCCGCTACTTTAACCGTTTTACCCAATGCACCCGGATTAATCTCGCCCGGTAAAAATCAGGATCGCCTGATTGAAAAACGCAATCGATTACTAATACATCTTCAAGATGAAGGTATTCTATCGAACAATGCCTTACAGCTAAGCCTCCAGGAACCCGTGCCAGACAGAGTTTACCCTCTTCCTCAATCAGCACCTCATGCCTCGATTCTACTCAAAGAAAACAGGCAGGACATTGTTCATTCAACTATCGATATCTCTATCCAACAACGTTCTCAATATATACTGAAACAACAAATGGAATTTTTGAAAAACCAGGGTATCAACAATTGCGCAGCCATAATTTGCGAAACAGAAAGCGGTAATATTCGAGCCTATTGCGGCTCACAGGATTTTTATGATTTCGAGGCTAATGGACAGGTGGATGGAGTACGGGCACCACGCTCCAGTGGATCTACTTTAAAACCCTTCCTCTATGCTCTGGCAATGGACAAAGGACTTATCCTTCCCCAAACCTTGATGAAGGATATTCCCTCACATTTCGGATCATTTGCTCCTGAAAATGCAGATCGGAAATATAGCGGATTGGTTACCGCCAAAGATGCACTTATCAAATCACTGAACATACCAGCTGTTAGACTGCTTCATGCTATTAATTACGAGAATTTTCATTATTTCCTGCGTGAATCCGGTTTAACAACCATTTTCAGACCTCCCGGTGATTATGGTCTTACTTTGATCATCGGTGGTGCCGAAACCAGACTGGATGAGTTGACATCTCTCTATCGTGGGTTGGGTAGATATGGAAATTTTTCTCCCTTAAACCTGGTTGATAAAGATCATCCCCAGGATTCTCCGCAACACCTCTAAGCCGCAGCCTGTTATCTTAACCTGGATATACTCCGGAATCTTAATCGTCCCGGTAACGAATATTATTGGCATCAATATACCGATCAATGGCCCCTGGCCTGGAAAACTGGAGCTAGTTTTGGTCAAAGAGATGCCTGGGCTGTAGGTGTTAATCCGCAGTGGACTATAGGCGTCTGGGTTGGAAATTTCACCGGAGAAGGCAATCCAGCAATCTCTGGTGCTCAAAGTGCCGGCCCTATTCTTTTTGATCTCTTCAACGCCCTGCCAAAAGATAATCCTCACTGGTTTGATCCTCCGCTTAATGAGATGGATGCTGTTGTAATCTGCAAAGAAACGGGTTTTCTGGCAGGAAAATTCTGCACAGAAAGGGACACTGTTCTTGCTCCAATCTGGCAAAAACCACTAGCCCTTTGCCCTTATCATAAACAGATTATTGTCAATGATGATGAAACCGAAGCAGTCTGCTCACTCTGTTGGGGCAATGAAAGTCACCACGCTAAAATCTATACAATCTATCCCCCTGATGTAGAGAAATATCTGCGACAACGGGGTATCTATAATTCACCACCACCCAAACACAGAGCATCCTGTCCCAGTGTTAATAATCTTAACACTATATCTATTACCTACCCACCTGAGGATAGTAAATTACGTATTCCTACCGATATAGATGGCTTTAAACAGAAGGTTACCCTCAAGGCCGCCCACTATCGGGTTAACTCTACTATTTACTGGTATCTTGATAATGTCTTTATCGGAACCACTCTACAGAAACACGAAATGTCCATTACCCCAGCACCCGGAAACCATACTCTCTACCTGGTTGATAGTGATGGTAATGATAGCGATGTCAGGTTTAGTGTTGTTGGGGGGTAGATTTTGTTGGTTAAGTCCTGGGGATTCGGGCTTGGATGAAAAAAAATCAGAGCTGATATAGTTAACAATATTAAGTAGTTGTAAATATTTAATTGAAAGAAAAGTATTTGACAAATCATAATAGCAACTTGCAGATAGGTATCAATATAGTTTATTAATACTAATCAGGTTGTTTATCTTCATATCGTTGAAAGAGGTGTAAATATGCGATTGAGAATTGTTGCTGAAATTGACCACAAAACAAATGTTCCCTTTAATTATCAGGCTCAAATCCAGGCATGTATTTATAAACTGATGGAGAAAGCTTCCCCGGAATATACCGAATTTCTTCACGATATCGGCTTTATCGATGAGAATAAACATTTGAAACTGTTTGCCTTCTCTAAATTGAAGTTCTATCCAATGAAAATAAACCCAAGAGGATTCAGCAATGTTATTAAAATTGAATTCCTTTTCTCTACGCCGGTTGAAAAAAGCTTCCAAAACCTTGTCCTTGGCCTGTTTGATAAAAATAATCTGAATCTGATTATTAATAATCACTCAAATATCTTTAATATTAACCAGGTAGAAACTCTCCCGGAACCTGAATTCACTTCCAAAATGAAATGTGTCTGCCTCTCACCCATCTGCATTTCTACAGGTATGGAAGTCGATGGTAAATTTATTACACATTTCCTCGATTATATGAAGAGCGACGAACGACCTCACTTTATTGAGAATATCAAAAATAATCTTCTGCGGAAATACCGGATCTTAAATAATCAGGATTACCCGGGAGAACCTCTTTTCGATTTTGCTTTTGATCCGGAATATATTGTGAAGAAGAAAGGAAAGATCAGTAAACTTATCCACTTCAATAAGAATAATAAAATCATGGCGATGGAAGCGCCCTTTACTATCGAAACAGATCCAAAACTTATAAAAATTGGATATGACTGCGGCTTCGGAATAAAGAATAGCGCCGGATTTGGGATGTGTGAAACGATTAACTGCTTTTAAGGAAGTACAATGCATAAAAACTCTCAAAAACGTATTTATGGTGATTATATTTATTTCATCACTTGCAATGCGGAAAATGAAACATATTTTTTCACAGAAGCAATCTTTTGCGAGTTGTGGATTAAACATTTGATATTGTGCAAAGAACTTCATCAATACAAATTGTATGCATTTTGTTTGAATTATGATCATTTTCATTTAATGATAAAACCCAATAATGAAATCGCGAATTATTCTGATATTATGAAGTTTTTGAAACGTAATTTTTCGCAAAATGTGAATAAAATAATGGGGTATAATGAAATTAACGAAGGCGACAATGTGCATTGTCGCCTTCGGCGTGAACACGAACGAAAAAAATGGCAAATCGAAATGGATGATTTTGTGATTGATT